>ONWL01000019.1 GCA_900321525.1 uncultured Eubacteriales bacterium | reverse complement strand
AAAGTGTCTGCAGCAAATAACGGACAGATCGAAGTTGCTCTTTCCTATAAAGCAAAGACCTGGAGACTGACAGCAGATGCAGATACCAGTGCAAAAAATTTGAATTATCTGAATACAGCCCTCGCATCATACAAGGAACAGCTGATCGGACAGCCGGTTTCCGCAGCAAACGACATTGATACGGTATCCGGAGCGACACTGGTCAGCGCAGCCGTCAAAGAAGAACTGCAAAAGGCATTGTCAGAAGATCCGAAAGGACCGTATACCGTCAGATGGCTGAATGGGGATGGCTCCATATTGGAAACAGATTCTGGAGTCACATATGGCACCCGTACCAGTTATGACGGCGCGGCGCCATCTCAGGATGCAGACAGTGCGTATACTTATGAATTCAATGGATGGACGCCGGTAGTCAGTACATTTGTGACGGTAGATGCCGCTTATCAGGCAGTATATGATGCACAGGTGAAGTCTTATGGGATCAGCTTTGTACCGGGGGCGGTGGATGTAACCAATCTGCCGACAGAGCAGACTGCTACAGTGGGACAAATCGTGACCATCAATGAGGAACCAAAGCGCACAGGCTATGCTTTTGATGGATGGACTTCTGAGGATACAGAAGTGACGGGCAATACATTTACGATGCCTGCACAGGATGTGACGTTGACTGCCCAGTGGACAAGAGATGACAGTCAGACACAAGATGTGCATTATACGGTGATTCATGATGTGGATGGAAGTGAAGCATTCCTGCAGCAGTATCATGATACCGCATGGATCAATGAAGAAAATCCAGTCATAGCAATCACAGAATTGGATATCGCAGCACAGAAATATCGTGGATATGCTTTGACAGGAACAGAACCAGAAGTTTTGCCGGCAAATGGTGACACAGTACCCACTGGAACCGTCCTTAAGGTATATTATACCAAGAGTACACCAACATGGACATGGGAGAAGAATGAGGATGGCGATTGTATCGCAGCAGCAACCTTCACCTATCATGATGGCAGCACAGAAACCATTGATGCAGCAGTTACTTCTTCTGTTACAAAGGAAGCAACCTGTACAGAAAACGGAGAAGTCCTGTACACTGCAACAGCAATCATTGGGACGGAAGAATACACTACAACCTACACAGAGGCAATTCCGGCAACACACACACTGACGAAGGTAGAGGCAAAGGCTGCTACCTGTGAAGCAGACGGCAGTATCGAATACTACATCTGTGAAGTGTGCGGCAAGCTGTTTGCCGATGGGGAAGCAACTGCTGAAATCACCAGTGAAGATACCATCGTGCCAGCAATGGGACATGACTGGGATGAAGGTGTGGTGACCACACCGGCAACCTGCGAAGAAGATGGTGTAAAGACCTATACCTGCAAGCATGATCCGTCTCATACTTATACAGAAGTGATTCCGGCACTGGGACATGAGTGGGGCGAAAATGGTGGTGCTTGTATCCGTTGTGGAGAAGAATTTCCGGCGAAGATCACAAGTGTAAATGCAAAACAAATGAGTGAAATGGTTACTGCACAAGTGATAGTGGGAGAAGCAAAGGGAAAAGCAGTTACCTATTCTATTCGGCAGTATGCAGATGTTGTCTTTGGACAGACCAGTGCAGTATATGAGAAAATGAAGCCACTGCTGCGTGCGATGCTCAATTATGGTGGATACGCACAGCAATATTTTGGGTACAATTTGGATCGTCTGGCAAATGCAGGATTATATGAAACAGACACAGATCCGGTATTAAACGAAGAAACTCCGGATTTATCCAAGTATGCAAGTGAAAAAACTGTCACGGAAGATACAAAAGGGATTCAGTTAATGAGTGCCAGCGTATTGGTAGATTCGGAAACGGAATTAAGGTTCTATTTTGGGCTGGAAGAAGGAAAAACGATGGATGATTATACATTCCAGTTAAAAAATAGCACTAAAGAACTTGTTTGTGAAGAAGATGCCAAAGGAAATCATTATGTTTCTATTAAGGGTATTAAAGCAACAGAATTATCTTCTATGTTTACAGTGATTGTAACGCCAAAGGAAGAAACAGAACCTGCTATTACATTTTCGTATGGCGTACTGACTTATGTGAAAACACAACTAGAATACAGCAAAAAAGAAAACACAATTAACATGGTGAAGGCATTGTATCAATATGCCCAAGCTGCGGCTGCATATGTAAGCAAAAAATAGGCAGAGCACGTTGGGCATATCACATAAGAAAATGAAAGGAGAAATGAAAAAATGGCACATTATACAACACCGGAAATGGAAGTGGTACGTTTTCAGTACGAGGATGTGATTACAACAAGTGGTGTAGAGGAAACTAGCCCAGACGGACAAGATATTGAATTAGAGCCAGTTCCGGTTTAAGTATGACTTTGTTGTATTGAAAATCAATTCATACAGAAAAGGAAATCAGGCAGGCGTTGCCACATGGCAATGCCTGCCATTCTCCTTTTACGCTGTGCCTTTCTTTGGGCATAAGGGCAGAGCGCAGCAGGAGAATGGAAAATGGTTTGACGTTGTGTATCAAGTTGTGATACAGTTATGAGTAGCAGAGATAGGGGAAAGAAGGAGAATGATGAATTTGACATTTGATATGATACTGGCAGAGCGGAGAATACGGGTTTTGGCGCTGTACCCAGAGACAAAAGAGTTTTGCAAAGACTATGTGGCAGAAGAGGGAATGGGAGAGACGACAGATGGGATGCCGGATCTTACTGTCACCATTACGCCGGAGGATATCCAATATGAGCAGGAAAAGTCTGCCAGAGAGGATGAAGTGGAAGGAATTCCAGTGCGGCATTTTTCAGAGCCTTATCTGGAAACGCTGGCGGTTTACCGGAAGATTGCAGAGCAGATGCCCTTTTTTGACACCATTTTATTCCATGGTTCTGCCATTGCAGTAGATGGAGAGGTATACCTGTTTACGGCAAAGAGCGGTACCGGGAAATCTACCCACACCCGCTTTTGGAGAAACTATTTTGGAGAACGGGCAGTGATGGTCAATGATGACAAGCCCCTGATTCGCGTGACCAGAGAGGGTGTGACGGTGTATGGAACCCCGTGGAATGGCAAGCATCGCTTGGGAAACAATCTTGCTGCGCCCTTAAAAGCAGTCTGCCTGTTGGAGCGAGCTAGGGAAAACCATATAGAGACGGTGCCGGCCAGGGAGTTGTATCCCCGGCTGCTGCAGCAGACCTATCGTCCGGCGAACCCGGCGGCTATGGTGGAGACTTTGCAGCTGTTAGACCGGTTGACGGGACAGGTGGAACTGTATCATTTAGGGTGTAATTTATCCCCGGAAGCGGCGAAAGTGGCATACGAAGGAATGCAGTCACAAGAGGAGAAAAGATAGGAAAAGGAGAGATTGACGATGAGACTGAAAGAAGGATTTATTACCCATGAGACAAATGGAGAACAGGTGATGGTGGGTACTGGAACCACCGGTTTTGCCGGTTTGGTGCGCAGCAATGCAACGGCAGCGTTTATTGTAGATGCGCTGAAAAAGGAGACGACAAAAGAAGAGATCGTAGCGGCTATGACGGCAAAGTACGATGCACCCCAGGAAGTGATTGCGCAGGATGTGGAGCGGATCTTAGAAACGCTGCGCAGCATCAATGCCATCGCAGAATGATCTGTGGAGCGAATGGATAGACGACCGCAAAATGGGTTGTACAGAGCGAGAGCGGCCGGCGCATAGAGAGGGGTTCTTCTTTGTACAAACATAAATTTGGGGGAAAGGTATCTGGTTTTGCCAGTTTACAATCGTCTGCTTCAACAGAGGCAGAAGGCAGGCGCGTGAAGGAGCGAAGATGGCAACGTTTGAAGAATATTTACAGGAACATGAAGAATTGATCTATACGGTGGTGGGGGACAGTATGATGCCCCTGCTGCGGCAGAAGAGGGATCTGGTCATCGTGAAGAAACCGGAAGGCAGATTGAAGCGGTATGATGTGCCGCTGTATCGGCGGGATAGCGGACAATATGTGCTGCACCGGATTTTGCAGGTGAGAGAGCAGGATTATGTGATTTGCGGGGACAACCGATGGCAGAGGGAGTATGGGATTACAGACCGTCATATCATCGGGGTGATGACCGGAATCATTCGGGACGGAAAAACCATATCGGTTACAGATCCGGACTATCTTGCGTATGTACACAAACAGTGCGATTTCTTTTGGCTGCGTGCTGTCAGGCTGTGGTGTCGGGCACTGCCAAAGCGGATTCGCAGGAAATTCCAGAGAAGATGAGCCGGATAAGGAACGTGTTGAATGGCTAATGAATACTAACATCTAAAGAGTTTTGTGAAAGGCGATCGGAATAAGGAATTTGTTGAATGGCTGAAACGGATCAACAGCTAAGGAATTTCAGAAAAATGATTAGAATAAGGAACTGGATCAGGGATGAAGGAACAAAAGAGGGAAACAGGAGGACAATCTGATGATAACTGATTTTTGTTATCTGGCAGCATGTGCCATGCATGGTGCGGCGCCGGATGCCCAGCAGGTGGCTTCCATGGATATGGAGGCGTTGTGGAAAATGGCCCATGCCCACAAGATGACGGCGATGATCGCCATGGCATTGGAACAGGTATCTGCCCATCCGGAAGAGGTGGTGAAAAACTGGGATCAGTGGAAGCATGCAAAGGATTTTGCCATCTGCAGGCGGATGCTGTTTGATGCAGAACGGGCCCAGATCATTTCTTATATGGAGGAACAGGGGATCTGGTATGCGCCTTTGAAAGGAATTCTGATTCAGGATTTTTATCCCGGTTACGGGATGCGGGAGATGGCAGATAATGATTTGCTGTTTGATCCTGCCGGACGGAAAACTATGCAGGCGTATATGAAGGATCGGGGATATGAACTGGATGAGGAAGGCGAGGCAGTACATGATACCTACTTGAAAAAGCCGGTGTATAATTTTGAACTCCATGTGGGGCTGTTCGCAAGAAAATACCATGATGAGCAGCTGGCGGCTTATTTTGACAACGCAAAAGCAAAACTCCAGAAAGATCCGGACAATGGGTATGGCTGGCATTATACAGCCGATGATTTATATATTTATGTGACTGCCCATGCATACAAGCATTACAGTGCAAGAGGGACGGGGATCCGTACGATTACAGACAACTATGTGTTCCGGCATACACAGGCAGAGGTGCTGCACTGGGATTACATTGACGGGGAGTTGGAGAAACTGGGCATGCTGGACTTTGACCGGACACTCCGGACTTTGAGCGAATCGCTGCTGTCTGCTACAGAGCCGGTGGCGTTGGATTCTCTTTCCCGGAAGGAACGGGACACCTGGGGGGCGAAAGGCCGTTATCTGCTTCGGCGGTTGTTCCCGGACGGCAGGCGGATTCGGGCATATAGCAAGACGGCCGAACGCTATCCGATCCTGATCCCGGCAGTTTATGTGAAACGGATCGTGACAGCGGTATTCCATAAACGCAAGTATATCAAAATGGAATTGGATGCAGTGGGGAAAATAAAGGAAAAATAAAGGAAAAATAAGAGAACAGGCTTTGCGAAAACAGGCGAAAAACCGCTTGACGCAAGGCTTTTTCTGTGTTATAGTACAAAGGCGTGTGTAGACGTTGTCTTTTTTGCGTGCACAATTTCAGGCTATGGATCAACAGAGTGTTGGAATGGGCAGCGGTCAGGACAGCTATGACGCAATAATTATTGGAGGTGGATGTCGTGCGAGTTAGAATCACTTTAGCGTGTACAGAGTGCAAGCAGCGTAACTACAACATGACGAAGGAAAAGAAGAACCATCCTGAGAGAATGGAAACCAAGAAGTATTGTAAGTTCTGCAAGAAGCACACCAATCACAAGGAAACCAAGTAATTTTGGTTCGGATAAGGAGTGGCCATTATGGGAGAAAACGAAAAGAAATCTAAGGCTCCAAAAGACGGCGAAAAGAAGAACGTATTTCAGAAAATCGCTGGATTCTTCCGTGGTGTTTCTGCTGAGTTTGGCAAGATCATCTGGCCAAGCAGAGAGACTCTTACGAAAGAGACGGGGGTTGCTTTAGCCGTTTCCGTAGTCCTGTGTTTGATTATCGCAATCTTAGATGCGATCATGAGATTTGGTGTAGGAATTCTGGTGAAGTAAGAGAGGTATGAGTGATGGAAGAAGCGCAGTGGTATGTTGCACATACGTACTCAGGATATGAGAACAAGGTAAAGGTTGACATCGAAAAGACGATTGAGAACCGTCATCTTGAAGATCAGATCTTAGAGGTAACCGTTCCGCTTCAGGATGTGGAACGTGTGAAGAATGGCCAGATTCAGCAGGCTCAGGAAAAAGTATTTCCGGGTTATGTGCTGCTGCATATGGTGATGAATGATGATACCTGGTATGTTGTCCGTAATACCAGAGGCGTGACCGGTTTTGTCGGACCGGGTTCCAAGCCAGTGCCATTGACAGAAGCAGAAGTCCGCAGTATGGGACTTGTTTCATCTGGAGAAAGTAAGTCTGTTCCGGTACAGGTTGACTTTGAGGTGGGAGATACCGTGATTGTCACTGCAGGTGCATGGGCAGACAGGGAAAGTACAGTACAGGCGATCAATCCTGCCAAGCACACAGTCACCATTTATGTGGATGTATTTGGAAGAGAGACAGCAGTTGAGTTGGATTTTACCCAGGTGAAGAAGAAGTAACAATGAGTATCCGGTTTTAGAAAAAGACTGAGATTTTCCGGAGTGAGAGAATTACTGGAGAATGATTCGTTTTCTAAGACCAGAGCGTGGGAGGGAAGAGACATTTGATGTGTTTCAGGCAAATACATGCTCCCGCAATTACCACAACACTTCAGTGTTGCGAGTCATCGTCAGATGACAGTTGCCGGGTTAAGAACTGTTTGGATGGAGGCGCAGTCTTTGTTTGAGACAGTTCCGGTAACAGGCAAAATTGAATTTTAGGAGGTGCCAATCATGGCAAAGAAAGTAACTGGTTATATCAAATTACAGATTCCAGCAGGCAAGGCTACACCAGCTCCCCCAGTAGGTCCTGCTCTTGGTCAGCACGGTGTCAATATCGTACAGTTTACAAAGGAATTCAATGCAAGAACATCTGCTCCTGATTTGGCAGGTATGATCGTTCCTGTTGTAATCACTGTATATGCAGATAGAAGCTTTAGCTTCGTAACCAAGACACCACCAGCTGCAAACCTGTTATTAAAGGCTTGCGGAATTAAGTCTGGTGCAGCAAACTCCAAGAAGGAAGTCGCTGCAACAATTTCCAGAGCAGAAGTACAGAAGATCGCTGAGATGAAGATGCCAGACCTGACTGCAGGTAGTCTGGATGCTGCAATCAGCATGATCGCCGGTACTGCAAGAAGTATGGGAATTAAGGTTGTTGACTAATTTTGAATAATATGTGGAAGGAAGTGGACGCCATTTCCGTCAATACCACTAGGAGGTTTGAATCATGAAAAGAGGAAAGAAATATACAGAGGCTGCAAAGTTGATCGACCGCACAGCCCTTTATGACAGAGACGAGGCAATCGCACTGGTAAAGAAGACTGCTTCTGCAAAGTTTGATGAGACTGTAGAGTTACACATCAGAACAGGCTGTGATGGCCGTCATGCAGATCAGCAGATCCGTGGTGCTGTTGTACTGCCAAACGGAACTGGTAAGAAGGTTCGCGTGCTGGTATTTGCAAAGGGACCGCAGGCAGATGCCGCTCTGGCAGCAGGTGCTGATTTCGTAGGAGCAGAGGAACTGGTTCCGAAGATCCAGAACGAAGGCTGGTTAGATTTTGACGTTGTAGTTGCAACTCCAAACATGATGGGTGTTGTAGGTCGTCTGGGTCGTGTACTTGGACCGAAGGGCTTGATGCCAAATCCAAAGGCTGGTACCGTAACTATGGATGTGGAGAAGGCTGTTAAGGAGATCAAAGCAGGTAAGATCGAGTACAGATTAGACAAGACCAACATCGTGCATGTGCCGATCGGAAAGACTTCTTTCACAGAAGAGCAGCTGGCTGAGAACTTCCAGGCACTGATGGATGCAGTGATCAAGGCTAAGCCAAGCGCAGTAAAGGGTCAGTATTTAAGAAGCGTTACACTGGTTTCTACTATGGGACCTGGCGTGAAGTTAAATACCACAAAGTTAATGGCATAAGATCCATATGGCGGGATCGACACTGATTTTCTGGCGGCACCCTACAGGGTGCCTGCTAGAAAGAATACACAGATGTAATTGATGCATTCTGAAGCGGGTGTCGGTTTCGCCTTTTTTGAAAGAATCTGTTGGCAGCATACAGGAAATTTTCTGTTGCAAACTGTGGGTTTGTCAAACGTTTGTTACGGTGTGGATGAATATTCGTTATAAGGAGGCAAAATGTCAAGTATTATATTATTCATTGGGGCGGCTTTCATATGTGCTTTTGTTGCTATATTTACAGTAATATCAAGTGATAAGGATGAATAAGAATTTGTTTTTGGTTTAGTTGTAACACATGTATTGTAACCCCACAATTTTTTTCTTATAAAAAGAAAAAAGCACTTGACAGGTGTGTCGGTCTGTGTTATATTGTGATGGTTGCATGGTCATCGCAAGATGAGACATGCATCTGGAAGTTTTTGGAAGAGATACAAGATCATTTTCCTGGACGGACAGAAATATTGCCGAAGACAGCAGGTGTCGCAAGACGTAAGATGAAATCGCCTGCCGAGGGAATAAGTTAATATGATATATGACTTATGCACCTCTCTGTCTTCAGAGAGGTTTTTTCGGCCCAAAATCTGACAAGGAGGAAAATCACATGGCTAAGGTTGAATTAAAGCAGCCAATCGTTGCTGAAATTTCTGACCAGTTAGACGGCGCAACTGCAGTTGTATTAGTAGATGCCCGTGGACTTACAGTAGAGCAGGATACTATTCTTCGTAAGCAGATGAGAGAAGCTGGTGTTTCTTATAAGGTATATAAGAATACCATGATCAAGCGTGCGATCGAAGGAACTGTTTTTGAAAGTCTGGCTGAGAAGTTAGAGGGACCTACAGCAATGGCATCCACCAAGGGTGATGCTGCTGCACCAGCAAAGATCTTATATGACTTTGCAAAGGAGAACAAGGCACTTGAGTTAAAGTGCGGTGTAGTAGATGGCACATACTACGATGAGAATGGTATCAAGGTAATCGCTACCATCCCATCCAGAGAAGTATTGCTGTCCAGATTGCTTGGCAGTATGCAGTCTCCGATTGCAAGCTTCGCTCGTGTTCTTAAGCAGATTGCTGAGAAGGACGCAGCTCCTGCAGAAGCAGAGGCTTAATGAAGGAACCGGATGAAGATTCTGGCAGGCATAGCCTGATATACAGATGACCATTTGGATCAGTTGAAGGCTGACGGGAGCCGCATATCCCTGACGATTCGTAATGGTTCGGTACTTTCACAGAATAATGGTGAATTCTGAAAAGTTACGACAATTCCTATAATGAGAAATATGGAGGAAAGAAAAATGACAAACGCTGAGATTATCGAGGTAATTAAGGGTTTAACCGTTCTTGAGTTAAATGATTTAGTAAAGGCTATGGAAGAAGAGTTTGGTGTATCTGCATCTGCAGGCGCTGTTGTAGTTGCTGCAGGCGGCGACGCTCCAGCTGCTGAGGAGAAGACTGAGTTTGATATCGAGCTGACAGAGGCTGGTGCAAACAAGGTTAAGGTCATCAAGGTTGTTCGTGACATCACTGGTCTGGGTCTGAAGGAAGCTAAGGCTGCTGTAGATGGTGCTCCTACTGTTCTGAAGCAGGGCGTTTCCAAGGAAGAGGCTGAGGAAGCTAAGACTAAGTTAGAGGCTGAGGGAGCAAAGGTTACAATTAAGTAATCAAGCTGTCGAAATAAAAACGCAGAGAAAGCTGTTGCGGGATAGATGGGTATCATCTGTACGCAGCAGCTTTTTTGGTAACAGGAAAATTCTGCCACCCAAAAAGTAGGATCCAACAAGATGTGATCAGAGCATTCTTATGTCAAATGTACATGTAAAGAAGTGGGTGTTGAAACAAAAAAGAGCGAAGCTGTTGGCTTCACTCTTTTTTGCAAGAAAAATAATAAAGAAAAGGTAATTGAATTAAAAATGGAAAATCGGAGTGACAAGACTTGAACTTGCGGCCTCATGACCCCCAGTCATGCGCGCTACCACCTGCGCTACACCCCGATAGTTGATTGGATCAGTGTCAGAGTCGATTCCAAAGACGCAATTTCCCATGTAATCGTAAAACTGAGACATCACACAATTCTTATATATTGTACTATGAGAAAATGGATTTGTAAAGAGAAAGTTGAAAAAAAGATGAAAAAAATGGATAAAAAAGGATTGACTTTCCAAAGTGCCTTGTGTTATCATGATAGGTGCACTATAATAGCAAGATAGGGTTATTATGCCCTAAATTGCAAAATGTATGTATTCAGAGCTGACTTGTATTGCAAAAGGCGGGCTCTGTCTATTTACGCAAAATAAATCAAAAACGGGGTGAAACGTCAATATGGAAAAGAATAGAATCCGGCCTGTGAAATCAGGAAAAAGCATGCGTATGAGCTATTCCCGACAGAAGGAAGTTCTCAAAATGCCGAATTTAATCGAGATTCAGAAAGATTCCTATCAATGGTTCTTGACTGACGGTTTAAAGGAAGTATTTGAAGATATTTCTCCAATTACAGACTTTGCAGGACATTTTAGCCTGGAGTTTGGAAGTTTTAGACTCTGCAAGGATGAAAAGAAATATACAATTGAAGAGTGTAAGGAGCGTGATGCGACTTATGCGGCTCCTTTGAAGGTTACTGTAAAGCTGTATAACAAGGACAAGGATGAGCTGAGCAGCCATGAGATTTTCATGGGTGACTTGCCGTTGATGACGGATACAGGCTCTTTCGTGATCAATGGTGCAGAACGTGTTATTGTTAGTCAGTTGGTTCGTTCACCCGGTATTTATTATGGCATTGCCCACGATAAGGTAGGTAAGAGACTGTTCAGCAGTACTGTGATTCCAAATCGTGGTGCATGGTTAGAATATGAGACCGATTCCAATGATATTTTCTATGTACGGGTAGATAGAACCCGTAAGGTTCCGATTACAGTCCTGATTCGTGCACTGGGCTGGGGAACCAACAATGAGATCATTGACCTGTTTGGTGAGGAGCCCAAGCTGATTGCCAGCTTCCAGAAGGATACATCCAAGTCTTATCAAGAAGGTTTGTTGGAATTATATAAGAAGATCAGACCAGGTGAACCGTTGTCCGTGGACAGCGCAGAGAGCCTGTTGAATAGTATGTTTTTTGATTACCACCGATATGATCTGGCAAAGGTGGGACGTTACAAGTTTAATAAGAAGCTGCATTTCCGTAACCGCTTAAATGGACAGATACTGGCAGAGGATGTGATTGATCCGTCTACTGGTGAGGTGTTATTTGCGGCAGGTACCACATTGAACCGGGAAACGGCAACAGAGATTCAGAATGCAGCTGTGCCATATGTGTACATCCAGACAGAAGAGCGTGTGGTCAAAGTGCTGTCTAATATGATGGTAGATGCCAGAGCATATCTGTCTTTTGATCCGGCGGAAGCAGGCATTCAGGAACTGGTATTTTATCCTCTGTTAGAGAAGATTTTACAGGAGAATGATACAGAGGAAACCCAGAAGATCGCCATCCATAAGAATATGGGTGAGCTGATTCCAAAGCACATTACCAAGGAAGATATCATTGCTTCTATTAACTACTGCCTGCATCTGGAACATGGCATCGGAACAAAGGATGACATTGACCACTTGGGCAACCGTCGTATCCGTGCGGTAGGTGAGTTGTTACAGAATCAGTACAGGATCGGTATGTCCCGTATGGAGCGTGTGGTACGTGAGCGTATGACCACGCAGGATGTAGATGGCATTACCCCTCAGTCTCTGATTAACATTAAGCCTGTGACAGCTGCTGTGAAAGAGTTCTTTGGAAGTTCTCAGTTGTCTCAGTTCATGGATCAGAATAATCCGTTGTCCGAGTTGACACATAAGCGTCGTCTGTCTGCACTTGGACCAGGCGGTTTGTCCAGAGACCGTGCCGGATTCGAGGTGCGAGACGTACACTATACCCATTATGGAAGAATGTGTCCCATTGAGACTCCGGAAGGTCCAAACATCGGCTTGATCAACTCTTTGGCTACGTATGCGAGAGTCAATGAATATGGATTTGTGGAGGCACCATATCTGGTACTGGACAAGTCCGACCCGAAGAATCCTCGTGTCACAGATGAATATCGCTATCTGACCGCAGACGAAGAGGATGATTATGTAGTGGCACAGGCAAATGAGCCGTTAGATGAAGAAGGTCACTTCATTCACAATAATGTATCCGGACGTTTCCGTGAGGAGACTTCCGAGTTTGAGAAGAGCAGAGTGGATTTGATGGATGTTTCTCCGAAGATGGTATTTTCTGTGGCGACTTCCATGATTCCATTCTTGCAGAATGATGATGCGAACCGTGCGTTGATGGGGTCTAACATGCAGCGTCAGGCAGTGCCGTTGATGATCACCGAGGCACCTGTAGTGGGTACCGGTATGGAAGATAAGGCAGCCTATGACTCCGGTGTATGTGTGGTATCTGACTGCGCAGGTATTGTAGAGCGTGCAGCTTCCAATGAGATCATCATCAAGACAGATGAAGGGAAGAAGGTTCGGTATCCGCTGACCAAGTTCTCCCGTAGCAACCAGAACAACTGTTATAACCAGAAACCGATCGTTAGTCGTGGTGATCGTGTGGGAGTAGGAGAAGTATTGGCAGACGGTCCGTCTACCTGCCAGGGTGAAATTGCACTGGGTAAGAATCCGCTGATCGGATTTATGACATGGGAAGGATACAACTACGAGGATGCGGTGTTACTCAGCGAACGTCTGGTACAGGAAGATGTGTATACCTCTATTCATATCGAGGAGTTTGAGGCAGAAGCAAGAGACACCAAGTTAGGACCGGAAGAGATTACCCGTGATGTGCCTGGCGTGGGTGAAGATGCCTTAAAGAATCTGGATGAGAACGGTATCATCCGTGTGGGTGCAGAAGTACGTGCCGGTGACATCCTGGTTGGTAAAGTGACACCAAAGGGCGAAACAGAATTGACTGCAGAGGAGAGACTGTTGCGTGCCATCTTTGGGGAGAAGGCTAGAGAAGTGCGTGACACTTCCTTGAAATTGCCTCATGGTGCATATGGCATTGTGGTAGATGCCAAGGTGTTTACCAGAGAGAACAATGACGAACTGTCTCCAGGTGTAAATGAGGTTGTTCGTATTTATATTGCACAGAAGAGAAAGATTTCCGTCGGTGATAAGATGGCAGGTCGTCACGGTAACAAGGGTGTGGTTTCCCGCGTCCTTCCAGTAGAAGATATGCCATTCCTGCCAAATGGCCGTCCGCTTGATATCGTGCTGAACCCACTGGGCGTGCCGTCTCGTATGAATATCGGACAGGTATTGGAGATCCATTTGAGTCTTGCTGCCAAGGCTCTTGGCTTTAATATTTCCACTCCTGTATTCGATGGCGCCAACGAGGTGGACATTATGGATACACTGGATGTGGCCAATGATTACGTGAACATGGAGTGGGAGGCATTTGTAGAGAAGTACGAAGATACCCTGCGCCCGGATGTGATGGAATATCTGGGCAGTCATCTGGATCACAGAGCATTGTGGAAGGGTGTGCCGCTTTCCCGTGATGGTAAGGTCAGACTGCGTGATGGTCGTACCGGAGAATACTTTGACAGTCCGGTTACCATTGGCCACATGCATTATCTGAAGCTGCATCATCTGGTTGATGATAAGATTCATGCCCGTTCCACAGGTCCTTATTCACTTGTGACACAGCAGCCTCTGGGTGGTAAAGCACAGTTCGGTGGACAGCGTTTCGGTGAGATGGAGGTTTGGGCACTGGAGGCATATGGTGCTGCTTATACATTGCAGGAGATCCTGACTGTCAAGTCTGATGATGTGGTAGGTCGTGTAAAAACTTATGAGGCCATCATCAAGGGAGAAAATATCCCTGAGCCAGGTGTGCCGGAATCCTTTAAGGTGCTGCTGAAGGAGTTACAGGCATTGGGACTGGATGTCCGTGTTCTCAATGAGGACAATACAGAAGTAGAGATTGCAGAAAGTGTAGACTATGGCAACACAGACATGCGTTCTATCTTAGATGACGCAGACCGCCGTTACAACGACAGAGAGTTGGAGGACTATGGTTACACCAAGCAGGAATTCTCAGAAGATGAGGAACTTGTGAACGTGGAAGAGAAATCCAACGAAGTGAATGAGTACAATGACAGTGACGACGATTATGGTGATGGCAATTACGATGACGACAGTTACGAAGAGTGATAGATAGGAAAAGATAGATAGTAGACAATTGTGAAACTCCTTTGAATAGATCCAAAACAGCCTGTACATCAGAAATTTCTGATCAAAGGCGTTCGGTTTCATAGTTTCGCAATTGTCTAAAGATGGATAGAGAAGAAGGGAGTGCCGAATATGCCTGAAGCAAGCAATGAAGTCTACATGCCGCTGACTTTTGATAAGATTAAGATCGGTCTGGCTTCACCGGAAGTCATTGAGAAATGGTCCAGAGGGGCAGTCACGAAGCCGGAGACCATCAATTACAGAACATTAAAGCCGGAAAAAGACGGTCTGTTCTGCGAGCGTATTTTCGGACCGCAGAAGGACTGGGAGTGCCACTGCGGAAAGTATAAGAAAATCCGTTATAAAGGTGTTGTCTGCGACCGTTGTGGTGTAGAAGTGACAAAGTCCAGTGTACGTCGTGAGCGTATGGGACACATCGAATTGGCAGCTCCGGTTTCCCATATCTGGTATTTTAAGGGGATTCCAAGCCGTATGGGTCTGATTCTGGATATTTCCCCCAGAACATTGGACAAGGTATTGTATTTTGCATCTTACATTGTACTGGATGAGGGAACCACTGACCTGATGTACAAGCAGGTATTGACAGAGAAGGAATATCGTGAAGCAGTAGAGGAGTATGGTCACGATGCATTCCGCGTAGGAATGGGAGCAGAGGCTGTTCAGGAATTGCTGATGTCCATTGATCTGGAGAAGGATTCTGAGGAACTGAAAGCAGAGTTAGAGGATGCTTCCGGACAGAAGCGTGCCAGAATCATCAAGAGACTGGAAGTGGTAGAAGCATTCCGTCAGTCTGGTAATAAGCCGGAATGGATGATCCTGACCAAGGTTCCGGTGATCCCACCAGATCTGCGTCCAATGGTACAGTTGGATGGGGGACGTTTTGCAACATCTGATTTAAATGATTTATATAGAAGAATTATCAATCGAAATAACCGTCTGGCAAGACTGTTGGATCTGGGGGCACCTGACATCATCGTCCGTAATGAAAAACGTATGTTACAGGAAGCAGTCGATGCGTTGATCGACAACGGCAGAAGAGGACGTCCGGTCACCGGTCCTGGTAACCGTGCCCTGAAGTCTCTGTCTGATATGTTAAAGGGTAAGCAGGGACGTTTTAGACAGAACCTGTTAGGTAAGCGTGTAGACTACTCCGGACGTTCCGTTATCGTAGTAGGACCGGAACTGAAGATTTATCAGTGTGGTCTGCCAAAGGAAATGGCAGTAGAGTTGTTTAAGCCGTTTATCATGAAGGAACTGGCGACCAGAGGAATGGCCCACAATATTAAGAGTGCCAAGAAGATGGTAGAGCATCTGGAAGCACCGGTATGGGATGTGCTGGAAGATGTTATCAAAGAACATCCGGTGATGTTAAACCGTGCGCCTACACTGCACCGTCTGGGTATCCAGGCATTTGAACCGATCCTTGTAGAGGGTAAGGCTATCAAGCTGCATCCATTGGTTTGTACCGCATTCAATGCCGATTTTGACGGTGACCAGATGGCGGTGCATCTGCCGCTGTCTGTAGAGGCTCAGGCGGAGTGCCGTTTCATGCTGCTGTCTCCAAACAACTTGTTGAAGCCGTCTGATGGTGGTCCGGTGGCTGTTCCTTCACAGGATATGGTTCTGGGTATTTATTATCTGACCCAGGAAAGACCGGGTGCAATGGGAGAGGGCAAGTTCTTCAAGAACATGAACGAAGCCATTCTGGCATAAGAAAATGGAATCATCACACTCCACTCCATGATCACCGTGCGTGTAGAGGGTGAGAATTTAGAAGGGGAGAAGATCATTCGCAATGTGAAGTCTACATTGGGAAGATTTATCTTCAATGAGATCCTGCCGCAGGATCTGGGATTTGTAGACAGAACCAATCCGGAAAATGAGCTGAAACTGGAAGTGGATTTCCATGTAGGCAAGAAGGGTCTGAAGCAGATCTTAGAGAAGGTCATCAATACACATGGTGCCACCAAGACTGCTGAGGTACTCGATGCCATCAAGGCAATGGGTTACAAGTATTCCACCAGAGCAGCCATGACCGTATCCATCAGCGACATGACTGTGCCGCCTCAGAAGCCGGAGATGATCGCCAGAGCACAGGCGACCGTAGACCGGATCGGCCGGAATTACAAGCGTGGATTTATTACTGAGGAAGAGCGTTATAAAGAAGTCATCAAGACTTGGCAGCAGATCGATGATGAACTGACCCATGCACTGTTAAGTGGTCTGGATAAGTACAACAACATCTACATGATGGCAGACTCCGGTGCCCGTGGTTCTGATAAGCAGATCAAGCAGCTGGCTGGTATGCGTGGCTTGATGGCAGATACAACTGGTCGCGCCATCGAGTTGCCGATTAAGTCTAACTTCCGTGAAGGTTTGGACGTATTGGAGTACTTTATTTCCGCGCACGGTGCTCGTAAGGGTCTGTCCGATACAGCACTGCGTACAGCGGACTCTGGTTATCTGACCAGACGTCTGGTAGATGTTTCCCAGGATCTGATTATCCGTGAAGAGGATTGTAGCGAAGGCAAGCCGATTCCATTTATGGAGATCAAGGGATTCATGGATGGAGCCGAAACCATTGAGAGTCTGGAAGATCGTATTACCGGGCGTTTTCTGGCTGAGGAGATCGTAGATCCGGATACCGGCGAGGTAATTGTGAAGTGCAATCATATGGTTACTCCAAGACGAGCCAAGAAGGTGATGGCTGTGCTGGAAAAGACCGGTCGTGACAGCATCAAGATCCGTACCATCTTAACCTGTAAGTCTCATATCGGTATTTGTGCAAAATGTTATGGTTCCAACATGGCAACCGGTCAGCCGGTACAGGTTGGTGAGGCTGTCGGTATTATTGCAGCCCAGTCCATCGGTGAGCCTGGTACACAGCTGACCATGAGAACATTCCATACCGGTGGCGTGGCAGGTGGAGATATCACACAGGGTCTTCCTCGTGTAGAGGAGTTGTTTGAGGCAAGAAAGCCCAAGGGTCTTGCCATCATCGCAGAGTTTGGCGGACATGCCACCATCAAGGACAGCAAGAAGAAGCGTGAGATCGTCATTGCAGACGAAGAGGGCAACAGCAAGACATACCTGATTCCTTACGGCTCTCGTATCAAGATTCAGGATGGCGCATATCTGGCAGCAGGTGACGAGCTGACAGAAGGTTCTGTGAATCCTCACGACATTCTGAAGATCAAGGGTGTTCGTGCCGTACAGGATTATATGATCCGTGAGGTACAGCGTGTATACCGTCTGCAGGGTGTAGAAATCAACGACAAGCATATCGAAGTGATTGTACGTCAGATGTTGAAGAAGATCCGCGTGGAAGAAAGCGGCGACAGCGATGTATTGCCGGGTATCACCATGAATGTGCTGGACTTCAACGATATGAACGAGCGCCTGGAAGAAGAAGGCAAGCAGCCGGCAGTGGGCAAGCAAATCATGCTTGGTATCACAAAAGCATCTTTGGCTACCAATTCCTTCCTGTCTGCCGCATCTTTCCAGGAGACCACCAAGGTTTTGACAGAAGCAGCCATCAATGGCAAGGTGGATCCATTGATTGGATTGAAAGAAAACGTATTGATCGGACAGCTGATTCCGGCTGGTACCGGTATGAGACGTTACCGTGATATTCGCATTGCTTCTGAGAAGAAAAAGAAAGAACCGATGCTGTCAGAGGAAATTGAGATTCAAGAGGAGGAAGAAGAACTGATTCCG
>ONWL01000162.1 GCA_900321525.1 uncultured Eubacteriales bacterium | reverse complement strand
TGAGCAAATGGTATGTGAAAGCACTGGCTGCGGCTATTGCAGTGCTGGCATTTTTGGTCGTATTGTTTGTGGTGGTCATTGTACTGAAGGGAATCTATCTGGCAGTGAAATGGCTGGCGGTTCCAGTATTGATCGTATGTTTTATTTCCTGGTTGTTGAAAAGACTATTGTAACAAGCGAAAACTGGGTCATGTGCAGATTGTTTTTGACATGACAAAGGTTTGAATAGAAGATTGGTGTCAGTGTACGCTGTGAGAAGATGACGAAAGTGATTTTCCCACAGCGTATTTTTATACAATAGGAAAAGTCTCTGTGTTGCAGAAGCCTTTTTCCATATGTGAAATCCCTTGCGTATGACATTGTGTATGGTTTGAACAAGATGCATTGTAAAAATTGCACAAAGAAAAAGGAAACATAACAAGAGGAAACTTGAAAGCTTAAGCAACAAGATGGATAATTCCTTACTGGCTGTAAGGGGTATTAACCATAAATATATTGTAGTAGAAAGGAGTAAAATGTCGAAATAAAAATGATTTTAATTATAATAAAAATTTATAGTGCAAAAAACATAGAGAAACAGGAAAATAAATAGGAAAATCAAGCTGATTTTGTGTAAAAAACAGAGAAAAATAAAAACAATAAAAATATTAAAAAATTTCGAATAAGGCAATAGGGATTTCCTGTTACAGTAAAGGAAGGATATCAGGGTGTGTTCCCGTACAGTAAGGATTTGCTGGATATTTCTTATGGAAGTGGTACAGAATTGGAAGGACTGACAGACTTAGCCAAGAATACCGCCCGTGGAAATGTAGGAAAGAACTTGGTACAGAAGTTAAATACCATTGTATTTCCGGCAGGTGCTACCGTGGCAGTCAGCGGCATTAAGCATCAGATTGTAGAAGCGTTTCCTAAAGAAGTAACCGGAACTGCTACTGGATTGGTGGATTATGGATTGGATACAGATGCGGGATTTCCTTCATACGGCGTTGCATACAAAATTGCTTAATAGTTTTATTTGTCACCCTGGTGTCTCTCTGCCAAGGCACCAGGGATAGAAAAAATGGTGTGCAGTTGCAATCTTACATTTGAATCAAGATATGAAATCCTCATTGCGATAGCTGTCGCAGTGGGGATTTTGTGTATGGGGCATAAATAGATGAGAGTGCAGCTATGATTTTACATTGACAGAACAGACAATCCGTTTTATGATAAACAGGTAATGTTGTCAGCAAGTATTGAGAAGAAAAGAAGTGGAGATAGAAAGACGTTCAGAAGCACCCGGAAAGAGTGGAGATGCAATGAACGGAAAGAAAGAGGAATTCGATACCGATGAAGACTTTGGAACTGATTGCCCCCTGTCATTTTGGACTGGAGGCAGTATTGAAACGGGAAATCACCGAACTGGGTTATGAGATTAGTCAGGTGGAAGACGGACGTGTGACTTTTATTGGAGATGCAGAAGCCATCTGCCGTGCCAATATCAATCTGCGCACTGCAGAGCGTGTATTGGTGAAGGTAGGCAGCTTTCGTGCAGTGACCTTTGATGAACTGTTTGAGGGAACAAAAGCATTGGACTGGGGATGTTTTCTGCCAAAGGATGGACGATTCTGGGTGACGAAGGCTTCTTCTGTCAAGAGCAAGCTGTTCTCTCCCAGTGATATACAATCCATTATGAAAAAGGCAATGGTAGAAAAGTTAAAAAAAGTCTATGGTACCACCGTATTTCCGGAGACCGGTGCGGCATATCCGGTGCGTGTGTTTCTCATGAAAGATGAAGTGACCGTTGCCATCGATTCCACAGGGGATTCCCTGCACAAGAGAGGATATCGTCCTTATACAGCCAAAGCACCCATCAGTGAAACACTGGCTGCTGCATTGATCATGCTGACTCCATGGAACAAAGACCGGATTCTGGTAGACCCATTTTGCGGCAGCGGTACCATTCCCATCGAAGCAGCCATGATGGCAGCTCATATGGCACCGGGAGTGAATCGGTCTTTTCTGGCAGAGCAGTGGACCAACCTGATTCCGAAGAAGCTTTGGTATGAGGCGGTGAACGAGGCTATGGATCTGGTGGATGACAGCGTGTCTGTGGACATTCAGGGATATGACATAGATGGAGATGTGATCCGGTATGCCAGAGAAAATGCAAAGTTAGCAGGGGTTGATCATCTGATTCACTTCCAGCAAAGACCGGTCAGTGAGTTGAGCCATCCGAAGAAATATGGATTCATCATCTGTAATCCCCCCTACGGAGAGCGTTTGGAGGAAAAGCAGGCACTTCCGGCACTGTATCGGGAGTTTGGCACACGGTTTGCGGCGCTGGATGCATGGTCCGCTTATGTGATCACTTCTTATGAAGAGACAGAGCGGTATTTTGGACGGAAAGCAGATAAGAACCGGAAAATATACAACGGGATGATCAAGACTTATTATTATCAGTTTTTAGGACCGAAACCGCCAAAACGGAAGGCCGAAACCAATTCGTTGTAAGACAAGTACAGGCAGATGCCTATAGAGGATAGAAGAGAGAAAGGATGCAGCTGAAGAATCCAACAGCTGCGAAGGGATTTGGAGAGTATGGAAAAAATATTATTTGCCACCGGAAATGAAGGCAAAATGAGAGAAATTAAAATGATTCTTGACGGCTTGGAAGTCATTTCCCTGAAGGAAGCCGGCATTGAGGTAGACATTGAGGAAAATGGCACCACATTTGAGGAAAATGCCGCTATTAAAGCGCAGGCATTGCGTCCATATTGGGATGGCATCATTCTGGCAGATGATTCCGGTCTGGAAGTGGATTATCTGAACAAAGAGCCGGGGGTATATTCTGCCCGCTATATGGGGGATGCGCCATATGAAATCAAAAACAGAAGCATCATAGAGCGTCTGGAAGGTGTGGAAGGCGCAGATCGTTCCGCACGGTTTGTGTGTGTCATTGCCGCATCTCTGCCCGATGGACAGCTGCTGACCACCAGAGGCACCATTGAAGGGATCATTGCAAAAGAGCCTGCCGGATGTGGTGGATTTGGATACGATCCCATCGTCTATGTACCGGAACTGGGTATGACCACAGCAGAGATTTCAGCAGAACAGAAAAATGCCATCAGCCATCGTGGAAAGGCACTTCGTGCCATGCGGGAAAAACTGGCATCTGTGCTTGCATGAATGGAAATGGATACAAGGAGTGTGAAAAATGTGGCTGGAGCGTATAAAGACCGTGTTTGCGTCACCTGGGATGAATGAAATGGAGAACGAGATGAAAGAGAAAGTGGAATGTCTGGAAGCACCATACTGGCAGGGTGGCAAAATGCTGATTTTGGTGATCAGTGACAATCATGGTAAAATCGGAGAATTGCAGGATCTGTTGGAACGGGTGAAGCCGGATTTGTTGTTTCATCTGGGAGATTCTGAAATCGGATTGGAAGCGTTGCGTTATCTGGCCGACTGCCCGGTGGTGGCAGTACCGGGCAACTGTGATTCTGTCCTTCGTTACAAAGGAGCCACGGATAGAAGCCGTACGGTGCAGTTGACAGAGCATTTGAAGGCATTTTTGACACATGGGAATCTGTATCATGTCAATTATGGGACGTCTGTGATTGCAGAGGCGGCAAGGAAAGAAGGCTGCAATCTTGTACTGTTTGGTCATACCCATGTGCCTCTTTTGGAGTATCAGGAAGATCTGGTGTTGCTCAATCCCGGCAGTCTGAATTGTCCCAGACAGGGGGATGGCCGGGGAACCTATGCATTGATTGAAATTGATCAAAATGGGGCGCCTCACTATACCAGTTGTAAGTATAAGCGTCTGGTATAAATGTTTTTCTCAAAAAACAAAAAAATTGTTGACAAGTAGATGGGAATCTGGTACAATCTTACTTGCGTTGTGATTGAGACGCAAAAACGGGGTGTGGCTCAGCTTGGCTAGAGCGCCTGGTTTGGGACCAGGAGGCCGCAGGTTCGAATCCTGTCACCCCGATTTTGCGGGTGTAGTTCAATGGTAGAACACCAGCCTTCCAAGCTGGATACGTGGGTTCGATTCCCATCACCCGCTTTCCTGTGAAAACAGGATTTACAATATGGTGGGTATAGCGCAGTTGGCTAGCGCGTCAGATTGTGGCTCTGAAGGCCCAGGGTTCGAGTCCCTGTATCCACCCTGTAGGAATTCCGATTTGTGTTTCCTACATGAGGACATCTTGTCCAATAGACAGGACAAAGTACCTGCAACCAATCGGTGTTTATTGGGCTATCGCCAAGCGGTAAGGCACAGGACTTTGACTCCTGCATTCGTTGGTTCGAATCCAACTAGCCCAGTATGGGATACTAGCTCAGTCGGTAGAGCACTTGACTTT
Source organism: uncultured Eubacteriales bacterium (assembly GCA_900321525.1). Taxonomy (GTDB): domain Bacteria; phylum Bacillota; class Clostridia; order Lachnospirales; family Lachnospiraceae; genus UBA2942. The sequence goes on along the minus strand of ONWL01000162.1, from coordinate 9 downwards.
TAATCAAGT
>ONWL01000036.1 GCA_900321525.1 uncultured Eubacteriales bacterium | reverse complement strand
AAACTCCTTGTCTACATAGGGATCTGCGATCACCGGAATCTCTTTGTTCACCAGTGGAAGGAGCAGCATCTTGCCAATGATGTCCTGGTACCGTTCATCCTCCGGATTAACTGCCACTGCGGTATCGCCCAACATGGTTTCCGGTCTGGTGGTGGCAATTTCTACAAATCTGCCTTCCTCCCCTACGATGGGGTATTTGATGTGCCAGAAATGACCTGCCTGCTCGGTATGCTCTACCTCTGCATCAGAAATGGAAGTCTTACAAACCGGACACCAGTTGACGATACGGGACCCTTTGTAGATCCATCCTTTTTCATACAAGCGGATAAACACTTCTTCCACAGCCTTGGAACATCCTTCATCCATGGTAAAACGTTCTCTTTCCCAGTCAGCAGAAGAGCCTAATTTCTTCAACTGATTGATGATCCGTCCACCGTACTCTTTCTTCCACTCCCATGCATGTTCCAAAAACTTCTCTCTGCCAATGTCATTTTTGTCAATGCCTTCTTTTTTCAGCTTGTCAATGACCTTGACTTCCGTTGCAATGGCCGCATGGTCTGTACCAGGCTGCCAAAGCACATTGTATCCCTGCATTCTCTTATAACGGCACAGAATATCCTGCATGGTATTGTCCAGTGCATGACCCATATGCAGCTGACCTGTTACATTTGGCGGAGGCATCACAATGGTAAATGGCTTCTTGCTTCTGTCTACTTCTGCGTGAAAATATTTCTTTTCCAGCCACTTCTCATACAATCTGTCCTCAATGTCCGCCGGACTATAGGTTTTTTCCAGTTCTTTCATCTTTACCCTCCTGATTTTGTTTGACAAGGTGATGGTAGCAATTGCATTTCCTAGATTTTCATCCTGTTCAGAACACTTTTTGTATGCTCGGAAATTCCTATTACACAAAAAAGCCCTTTATGGAACAAATCCATAAAGGGCGCATCAATGCACGGTACCACCTTCATTTTAGAACGGGAGCCTGATATTCTGCTATACTTCTATGCTCCGATTCCCTTGTGACCGATAACGGGGACTAACCGGAATCTCTTAATAAGAACATACAACTCTGCGTTCCGTTCGGAAATTCAGTTCAGCAGCTACCTTCAAATCCTGTCCGTGTGGAGCCTCTCAGCACATGACCCCTTCTCTGTACACATCTATCGATCCTACTCCTCTGCCTCATTACTGTTGACTGCCATCAATTGGTAACATCAGCACTCTGTCGGAATGATCCAATCATCCCCAAGCAGGTAACCAATGTCATTGCTTTTATCATAGACAGTATGACTCTTTTTGTCAAGTCCCATTTTCACCGGTTTTTATTTTTTCTTTCAGTTCCATACGATTTTGTTTATCAACCATATAAAACTGCTTTACAATTCCTTTTCTGCCATCTGTCTATATTTGCACTTTTTCTCGTAAAAATACCGTTCTGCTTCATCCTTCCGGCCCTGAAAACTAGCAGTCATGACCATAGAAACCGGCCCTTCTCCTACCTGTTTGACTGCTTCCTCTACCAGTTGTTCATATTCTTTTAGGCAACCTGCTATCAAGGTCTGAGGCAGTCGTTCCTCCTGCTCCTTCGGTTCCTCCTCTGCCAGAAAGCAGGCATAGCACAGCTTCCTTCCCAATTCCTCATTGGCAGAAAAACGCCATCCTTCCTGAAACAGCTGTAATGCCCTGTAAAACTGTCCCATCTGCATGGCCACACACCCTGCCCGGTCATACAACTCGGTATAAAAACGAGCATCCTTCGTATGCGCGGGTCGATCCCGCAGCACCTGCTCATATTGTTTCAATGCTTCCTCATATCTGCCTTTTTCAATGAACAGTTCAGCCTTCCGCAAGTGAATCTGTTGAGGAGGCATCTTTTCTCTTTTTCGCAACTTTTGCAAAAACAAGTTACATTCCGTGTCATTATAATAGCAGACATTTTTTAAAAACAAATACAATGCATCCAATGCATTCTTCCCTTGTTTTGCCGTCTGACGCATTTTGCGGGCAGTTTCCGGCATATGACATTCCTCACTGATATAGCTGTACAACTCTTCACACAAAAAGTCTGCATCCAGAATGGCAAGATTTTGATCAATATAATAGCACAATTCTTCAGGAGAATACAAACGCAATCCCAGTTCCCGAATCACATAGGGTTTTCTGGTCTTTGTCTCACACAGCAAATATCTTCCCATGACGCTCCTTTCTTATGAAACCGTTCAGCCCACATATATTTTTTGTTCAACTACCGTATCCGAAGCCGGATAAAGCTCCCCAAATCCCAAATCCGCAATCCTGACCACCATTTCCTCAGCAGAGAGAAAGTAAATCTGGACTTCGATCCTGGTGGTCTTATCCGGACGCTTTGGCATCTGTGTAAGGGGAATGCGGCACATCTTCTGTTTTGCATCAAACAATCGAACTACCTTCAACTCCAAACTGTCGCATTTTTCCGGAATCAGTTCTACTGTAGTACCCGCCTCATACCAGTCACAGCCACCCGGGCAGAGAATCAGTTTCTTTTTCCTGTTTTTCTGTACCACTTCCATGGAAACCTCTGAGGGAATCCTGCCTTCGCACAACAGATGATAAGGGCTTTTGGTCAATACCTCCTGCTCTATCATGGCCGCATACAACGCACCCTTTGCAAACAAATTGTGGTCATAATGGACATGTCGCTGTCTGCAGATCAAATCTAAAAACGTCTCGGACCACTCTGTGCAATGGGCAAACCCTTCTCCTGCCAGATACACCTGGGAAATATTTTTTCCATGGAAAATCCGTTCTGCACAGGAAGTCAGAATACTGTCTGCCATTTTGGCACCTGTTTTTTGTTTCAAAATATCCAGGCTGAAATGCTCTTCCAGCACCTCATGCTGCACCAGCATTTGGGCAGGACGCACATTTCTTCTACAGACTGCTTCATAATATTCCAGTCCAATCTTGGTCAGATCGAACAGCCCCGTCATACCCACTGCATTGCTTTTGCCATAACGCTCTGCATAATAACCAAAGCATTCCGCATGTCCCATGATATGTACCTGATCTTCTAACAAACCGGCAGCAGAAACTGCACTGTAAATGGTATCCAGCAATACAGCGTCTGTTTGCGGTACTGCAATACACAACCGTGCAAGCTGCTTTCCTTCATATCGCCTGTATACCAATTCCAACGTCTGCTTCAAAAAAATGGCACACAACTGCTGCGCAGTATAACTAACTCCTTCTAGTATGGTCTGTCCGCTTCGGCTGATCATACCCAAAAGGTTGTCTACTACAATTCCCTGACCTGCTAATGCGCACTGTAGGGCCTCCTCTCCTACCAGCCACACATCCTCTCCCCTTTTTTTACAAAGCAAAGTGGCAATGGACTGTTTGAGCCCTTCTTCATCAAAGAAAACATCCTCTGGCTCCGTGGCATCCATACTACAGCAGCTGATTCGCACAAAATCCGGGCACAGATCATATCCAATTATCAAGTCACCTGTCTCATTCATCGTTCTTTCATACTGCCGCAGCAGCCTTTCTCCTGTCACTGTTCCTGCAACTGCAAAAATGTTCTATTTCTTTTCCTGTACCGCAAATAAATGGGCACAGATATATTCTTTCATCTCCAAACGACAGATTGCCGTCCTTGCTTCCTGCCAGCTGCCCTGACGATAGAAGCCAATTGCCTGATTCAATTCTCTGGCAAACCGATTTTCGGATGGAAATGGCTCTGGAATGGCAAGTGTCACATCCTGCTCTCCCTCTTCCGTACACAATCTATAGGTCATCTGCTCTCCTGCAAACAATGTGACTGCCGCACAATATACTCCAGAAAACTGTTCCTCCATGACAACGGAATGTTCCTCGTCTTCCAGTTTGTCTCTTTTATAATACAATGTAACACAGGAACCAGCCTGTCCATGATACTCCAATATCACCTTATCCGATAACCACCGTGGCATCTCCGCAATTCCGGTAAATCCATGAAAAAAGGCATAATAGCGATTCTTGCGTATCAATGTACTCAGCAATTCACGACAAAGCTGTACTGCTTCTTCAGTATGGAAAGACTGGCTCTGATGCCATTGTAACAGTGCCATAGAGCAAATTTCCGGCAGTTTCTCCCGAAAAGGTTCCTGTAAAGGCGAGTGTGCAAACCAGTGTTCCAGTCCTGCATCCAATCCACCTGTCATATAGTATGTATGACATCTTGCTGCCAGATATGCCTGTTCAAGCAACAGACTATTGCCCTGACAATCCTTGTAAATTCCCATCACTTCCGGTAGGTTATCCCACTCTCCGCAAAACAGACTTTGAATCAGCAATCGTTCTGCCAATGCACGTAACAATATTGGCTTGATTTCATAATTTTCTTTCCTGCACTCCTGCAGCAAACCATACATGTGTGCCTGTCCGTGATTCCAATATTGACATAAGAGCTCCAAAAGCCAAACCGCCCTTGCCCCTGCCTGGTACAGCATGGCACACATACTCACATCCCATTGTTCCGGACTTCCGCCACGTTTCTGTCTTGTCTCCATTAAAGAAGTAAGCAGGGAAACTGACAGTCCCTGCCAGCCATATTGCTGAATTTGTTCGATTGCCGCTTTTTCATACCCCTTTTGCAGCAGCAATCGCAGAATGCATTCCCGCTCTGAGATAGAAAGCTGTAAGGGATCTGCCCCCAAAAGTACACCATCACAAACCGATTCCTCTGGATGCTGCTCCCCAAATACCAACAATACCGATACAATTCGGTTCACCGCTTCTTCCGTCAAAGAGAGGGCATTGGCGGCATCAATCAGCTGCTTTGCTTCCTCAGCGGTAGAAACCCCTTTTGCAATCTTTTCTGCAACCCAATTCAGACGATACCGCAAATGTTCTGCTTGAAAACTTCTGCAACGCTCATCTAAATAAGCATTCTCCATCCAGACTGTTCGTGCGATCCCCTCTGTTCCTTTATGGATTCCATCTGATGTCACCACATCCAGGATGGCATCTTGGTTCCAGACCATCACATCCCCTTCTCCATTTTGTAAGGGATATTCCCATGTCCGTTTTAAATATGGATACTGAATTCGAACCTTCACGGCATCTGGTTCTGTGGTCTGTATATGTTCCATGGACAGCACATCCGCTGTGCATCTTGCCAGGTGGGCATCCAGCAACTCGGGCTGCAATACCGCCGCATATAAATACTGCAGATTGAGATTGATATCCCGATGCATCAAATGTTCCAGCATAAATGCTTCAATCCGGTTTCTGTATCCGGCATAGACCGCCTCTTCTTCTCTGTAAAAAATCTGCACATTGGTATACAATACCTCCCGCAACGATTGTTCCAATGCATCTCCATAAGTATAATATAAGACCACAGGCCTGGCAATTGCCTTTCGGTATGTCTGGGGCAATGCACGCAAATACAGTTCTGCCAATCCTTCTGCTTTCACATGACGCAATGCTGCCTGATGATACCAATAAAACCAAGTCTCACCCACACATCCTCTTCTTTGCATCAACAAAATGGTCTGCTCCCATAATTCTTCTGATGCAGTCTCCTGTTTTTTCAAAACGCCCTGCAAAATCCGCAGCAACACTGCCTCATGGGCCACTTCTTTTCCCTCTCGCAGCTGTATACCTGCTTTTTCCAACAAAGGCTGTATGGGCATACCATAACGGTATCCAAAATGCAGCGCCTCCAGCATACCGCTTCGTTCGATGGTAAATCCCATGGGGTGCTCTATCAACAAACGACACAACTTCCACAACAATAAAGGAGAGTGTACGCCTTTGTCGTATAACCCACAACATTCTGTAATCACACCATCATGGTGATAAAAGCGATTCAGATCCATCTCTGATAAATAAAGCAACGCAGTCCAGCGGCCTTCCCGTCTCCAGAACTGTTCCATTTCCGGCAGATTTCCGCCCCGCATTTTTTCCGGCAATAGCCGATCCTGCAAATAAAGCCAAAACAGATAAGATTCCTCCTGTTTGCTTTCTTCCTCTGCAAATGATGATGCAAGGGATTCGTGGAGTTTCATGCCTTCCTCATTTCGGCCTGTGTGATATAAAATAAAAATCTGCCACAAATCCATCCACACTTCCGGCATACAATCTGGATGTTCTTCCCTGCAGACCAGCAGTTCAAACTCCAGTTCCTCCATTTCCTGACTGCCAAAATCATGTACAAATGCATCCAAAAGCAGTTTCCAAAACTGAGACAACATCTGGTTGTTTGCCACCTGCGTAAATTTTGTCCGGGGGGATCCACCCGGATCTGATGCTTCTACTTCTGTGTCTGGTTCTTCTGCTGTATGACTAGATGACATTGATTCTGTGTCTGCTGTCTGATCCGATTTTCCCCGCAGTTGGTTCTCCTCCCTATTCTTTTGATGGGCAGGCATCACCGTTGCCTTCTCGCTTTGGATATGGAATGTATACAGAACGGTCTGTTCGCCACCTACCGTCACCAATGTAATGTTCCCCTCCAATACATCACCGTCTTTCCACCCGGTACAGTCAAACTCCACATACAGATGACTGCGATATCCTTTAAACCGGTTGTGTTTGATTCGTACATTTGGGCAATCTGAATAAGCAACCCCATTGACCGGCTTGCTGGTAAGTGTTCGTATTTCCAGTTCTTTTCGTACCTTGCCACCTTCCGGAAGTGTTCCAGTCAGCTGCTTTGGCATTACCTGAAAGGCAATCTCTCCATTTGTGATATCACCCTTTGCGATTTGTATAATTCGTTCCTTCACCTGAATCCCTCTATACTATGGAGGCAGTTCCAATCTACCATCCTTGATGGAAGCTTGATCCTCTCCCACCAAAATCTGCTCTGCCAGCTGCTTTTCTCCCACCAAAATGTCATTCACCTGTAATGCGGATACATCTACCGTCTGGAACTGATCCGAAATATTAAACGCCAGCACTATCTCGTCCTCCGTACCAGTCTTTCGAATGACACAGATATCCTCACCGGACAGTTCATTTTCTGTGGTCACAGTTCCTCTGGAAATGGCCTCATAGTGATTGCGTATCCAAATGACCTTTTTCACATAATTATAAATGGAATGGGCATCTTCCTTCTGGGTTTCCAGACTACCATATTTCATCTTAATGCTGTCCATGTCTGCTGGACCATTGCACATTCCTTTCTCGTCCGGATCTTCACTCCAGTACATAGGGGCACGCTTGTTCTCATCCTTACCGGAGCCTTTCATACCCAATTCCTCACCATAGTACAAAAATGCATCACCTGACATCAGCAAATTCATGGTCTGGGCAATCTTCGCCTGACTTTCCCCATTGTTTCCTGCATAATAACCGGCACCTCTTGCCAGATCATGATTGGTATAAAATGGGGCATCTGCATATTCATCCGAATATTCCCCAATGATCTCCTGCATGTTCACCAGCGCATTGCCATAAGCACTGGCAGGCTTTGCTTGATTCACTACTGTTGCAATGATACCTGTATTGCCTGCAAAAGCAAAATCAAAACAACTGTTAATGCCACTTTCATAGTACTTCCCATATGTATTGATATCCGTCCATACTTCCGCTACAATATAGGCATCTTCTTTTTGGGTCTTCACCATGTCATTGAACCATGTCAAAATTTCCACATTGGCAGTGACATTGTCTGATACGTATTCTTTTGCCGCATCCAGACGAAATCCATCTACTCCCAAATCCAGCCAAAATGCCGTAATATCTGCAAATTCTTCCCGTACTGCATCACTGTACAGATTTAGATCCGGCATCTCACTCCAAAACTGTGCTTCATAGTACCAGTCTGTATCCGGTATCTGCACATAACCGCCCTTCTTTTCTTTGGTAAAATTGTAATAGTCCACATATGGGCATACAGTTGCATCCGGTTCTTCTCCTTCACCTAAGCTCTGCATATATTCACATGCTTCCTGAAACCAAGGGTGTTTAGATGAGGAATGATTCATCACCAAATCAATGATCACATTGATTCCTCTTTCATGACAGGCATCCACCAATGCCTGAAAATCCTCCAATGTGCCATATTCCGGATCAATATCCTTGTAATCGGTCACATCATATTTGTGATAGGTGGTGGATGGCATGATCGGCATCAACCACAATCCATTACAACCCAAATCTGTATCTGTAGATGCCTTCCCATCATTGATATAATCTAGCTTTTCCGTCAGTCCCTTCAAATCTCCAATCCCATCGCCATCACTATCATAAAAACTGTACACAAATACCTCATAATAGGTACGATTTGTATTGTCCACTGCAACTTCTGTTGAATTTTCTTTCTGGCATCCCATCAGCATAGTCACCGTTAGCACTGCCGCTGTCAATCTCATCCATTTTCTTTGCATAGGCACCTCTCATATCTTACACCTGTCGGATTACAAGCTTTTTTCAATAGGCATCTGCATTTCTGCAAATGCCTATTAAAACTGCTTGCTTTCTGGGGCGAGCAGAAAGTCAATCAGTTTCAGGCTTAGTATAGCATAAAAATAACGAGTTGTAATTGTATTTTTTCCAAAAATATCAAATTATTTTCATAACAATATCTTTTGTGTTCCTTTTTTACACTCTAGATTGCTTTTGGATAAATGAAGACACCCTCATTCAGTTCGATAAGATCCACACCAGGATAAGGAAATAGCAAAACGTAGATACGAAGAGGAAGCGTATTATATCGCACCAAAGAACGTTCTGGAACTACAGCATAATCCCCACTTATTGATAATTTTGTAACTCAGGATTTTGCTTCGCAAAACCTTCGCGGAATAGTAGCTCCTGAATGGTTACATAATTTCTATATAGCCCCAATCAAGGCGTATCTTTTCATCTGTTCAGTACGATTTATATTTATAGATCAGTTTTTTGCAGTTCTAATTTTACCTATCGTATATCATCTGTAAAAAAATCTGCTCCATTTTCTTTGTCACCACTGTTGGAAAATAAATCATATCCAATCCTGCTGTACGGTTGATGGTAAGCAGCTGACGATTTTGCATAGTCAACAGGTAATCATATAACATGACCCGATTCATAAAAAATAATTTCCCCGGACTATTGATGCCCTCCATTGCCTGATCCAATAACAGATGATTGGTTCCCTCTGCCTGCCTAAGCAATACATCATACACCGCTAACACAGGAAGTATCTCTACGGATGGAGCATTACATGCAATCCGTTTTCCTTCCAACTCCATCAGTCCCAGGTCTACAAAAGGGCTTCTTTCCTCATCCTTTGAACCATATTCCCGTTCCTTACCGCCCACATACATATGCAAAATGGCACTGCAATCATCTTTTACTGTCTTGCTCGAAAATACCTGCCCCTGTGTGTAACGCCCCATCTCATACAGCAATGCCTCTTCTGCTTCCTCCTGTTCCATTTGATTCGCCTGCATACAATTAAAAAACAAATACCAGGATGTCGCCAGTTCCCGATTCCGCACCAGCATGCTGTGTAACAACCACAAAGTAGCAGGAAGTTCCATATAAGGATCTTTTTGAAACAACAAATTTCCAAAGTCGGTCAACATCATACCTTTTCTTGGCAATTCTGTGGTCAGTTGAAATGCTTTCAACCAATATCGGATGGATTTTGCCATATTGATCCCCACGCCCAGCGCATCTGCTCCTGCATGTTCCGCAAAAACAAAGGGATCTGACTGTACAGCACGTATGCCCTTTTGCAACCACCCTTCCCGGACAGTAAAATTTTCATATCCTTTTATCTTAAATATGATTTTTGATTGTGTCATACGTTCCCTTCTTTTCGGTTCTGTCCTACTATACTGCTTGCTTTTTATGTTCTGTGAACGGTCAATACCTTTCCCATGTAACATCCCGCAATGTCTGCAACTATACTGTATCATCGCCTGATCATTCCACGTATTCTATGTAAAACTGCCAAGGATCTACCCCCAGCCAGTCACAGATCCGTAAAAATTCTTCTGCTGTCCACTCCTGCCTCTTGGTTCCGTCCAGTCGTTCTATGTTGATATGTGTCTGCTGTGCCAGAAGCGTAATATCAATCTGTTCTGACTGTATATAACATAAAACATTGTGCTCTACCTGCATTCTCATCTGACCTCCCACCTTATCAGGCTGCTGCCTGCTTGCAAAGCGGATTCGCATTACAGGTAATCTTCGCGCCTGTATACAAAGTGCCTCAATGATTACATTATAACAATATTATTCTTATATTTCAAGGCATTTTTCTGTGTTTACAAGAATTCATTTTTGATGATTGACATGGTCAAAAAAGTGCTTTACTATTTACAGGAGAGGTGAAACTATGCAGAACCCGAACATTTCCAGAGTTTTAAAATATTATCGAAAGCTGAACCATTATTCCGTAAAAGATGTTTCAGACCAGTTGTCAAACGGCGGTTATACCGCTGCCGAAAAGACCATTTATGGCTGGGAGTCCGGTCAGGCGCAGCCTACTGCAGATATGCTCATGTATCTCTGCAAGCTATATGGAATTTCCGACATTTTAGGGGAGTTTGGTTATCGTGAAAAATGGGATGTAGATTCAAACTCTACCATTACCATCGAAGTCACGTCAAAAGAAGAGACATTGATTCACCAGTTTCGCAGTCATCCGGACATGCAGCCTGCTGTTCTACGATTGTTAGATATGGAATGATTCTTTTTCAACACAACAAAAAGGCTCTCCTTTTAGAGTGCCAATTTTGAAATCTGTTTCAAACAGCTGGGCTGTCGCAAAATCGACAGCCCTTTTTTCATGTAATAGAAAATTCCTATTAAGTAACAGAAAAATTCTGTCACCAAAAAAGTGCGACCCATGAGGATGCGACCTGCACGAAAGAGAAAGAGTTGCATGCGCAACCGCGCTCGGCGCGAGAATTCTGCGTTCGCAGAATTCTTTTCTCATTGCAACACCTTTTCTAATGTTTCTGCTACTACTGGTATAGCACGATACACTTCATCTACAGAATTGGTCTGGGCACCAATTTCCACCAGCATACTTCTGGAGCAAAGATGTTGGTTATACCTGCTTTGCTTCAGATAAATGACCCGGAGCATTCCCGGATAGGCTGCTTCCAACTGCAATGCAGACTGGAGACTAAATGCCAGATTGTCTTCTCTATAGGGATTGGTCACATCCGTCCGTTCTCCTGTATCATCCCGGCACATTCCATTGAAAAACATGATTCTGGCAGTGGGAGCACCATTCACATCGGTCACCAGATGAACTTGCTCCGCCACACCATCCCGGTGCAGATCGATGACTACCTGAATGGATGGATTTTCTGCCAATATCTGTTCCAATACCGGAAGGGCTCGATCATATGCATGATCCCGCTCCAGCACTCCATTTTCCATATCAAATACATCCGTACAATGGAGGACACGATAGCCTTTTTCTTCCAATAAAGAAGTCAGATAATTTCCAAGTCCAACTACCGTATGTGCCACATCTCCCGGCACAGAATCTGCAAATGCTTCCTGACTGTGGGTATGATAAATCAAAATATCATAGCCTTCTTGACTATGAGTGATGGTTAGATTTTTGGAAAGGAGTGTTTTGGGATCCAGCACCTCTGGTGTCACACTGCATCCGGCATTGACCACATACAGCCGTTCTAATAAATAAGAAAAATCTAGCATCTGTCCCATATCCAAATCGGCAATGGCAGGCAAAGCAGCGATCTCCGGCCGAACCTGGGTTTCTACCGGCAGCAAGACTGGTCCTGTGCTGGCGGCAACCGGTGCAGCGGCTTCCACAGAAACCGGCTCCTGTCCTTCCGCTTCCATAGACGATTCCGAATCCACATCATCTACTTCTGCCTGAACAGTTTCTTCCTCTGTCACTGCCTCAATCTGTGGGCGTATTCCTTCTGCTGTCCCACCTGTATTTTCCCCTTGCACTTCCTGTTTTGCCAGTGCGGAAGCGGCTTCCTTTTCCATGTCTGCTCCCTCTTGCCCCGGTAATGTCGAAGCGGTGTGTTCCTCTTCTGTTAATACAATCGGCCAGTTTAATGCATGACAAGCCAGTTGCCATACCTCTTCCTTCCAGGACAGGGGTTCCTGTTTCGATTGTACGCCCTGCGTTCTCCCATCAGAACCAGTGACAGACAGGCAATTTTCTACGATTCTTCCCTGTAGCTTGTCCACCCATCCAACTGTGCTTCCCGTAACAGAAGACCATATGAGGCAGCCACTGTACACTGCCAAAAATCCAATCAGCACACTCACTGCAACCTGAAAGAAACGCTCCCCTACCTTCATACTGTTCTGCCGCCTTTCCCACACAGACAATGGCCTCTCCCCTGTCCTGCTTTACAAACACTATATGCGGCTTTTGTCCGAAATATGTCCTTCCTCCCATGTAATCCGATCATTCACTGCCAGATTAATGCCGGCTGCTACAAATTTTCCCAAACGGATGACTGTCTCATCAATGTCCTTTGGTGTCACCAGCAAACTGCGCAGATGGACATCCAGCTTTTCCTGTAATAGTTTATACTTTTGTTCCGGCGAAATACTACTCAACATATGAGCGGCTTCTGCCAGTTCCGTCTGTGCCGACAATCCTTCCTGTACTGCCCGAAAGGTATTTTCTGCAATCACAGAAGCACTGATTACCGTAGGCACACCTATGGCAATTACTGGTACCCCCATCGTATCTTTGTCGATTCCTGCCCGGTGATTTCCCACACCCGAGCCTGGATGAATACCGGTGTCTGTCAACTGTATGGTGCGTCCCAGTCGGCTCACATCCCGTGCTGCCAGTGCATCGATGACAATCACTGCCTGAGGGTGCTCCTCTTCTACCACACCTTTGATAATGGTTGCTGTTTCCATACCGGTCTGGGACATGACCCCTGGTGCCAGACCACATAGACCTCCCACCTCTGCCAAATGCCCGTTGATCCATACATGAGAAATGGCAATGGGTCCTAGACTATCCGCCGTCAGCTCTGCATTTCCAAGCCCCACTGTCAAAATATGGACTGCCTCTTCCGGCAGCAATTCTCCTATTGCCCGTGCCAGTTCCTCTATGCAGGCTTCTTCATAATTTCCAAAATCTCCTTCCAATGTCAGATAGGTACCGATGGGCTTTCCCATAATTTGTGCACCTCTCTCATCCAGAATTTCCACTCTGGTCAGTTTCAATTCTGCCTCTGAAAGTGTCATTTCTTCTACTGCCACACCGGGAATCTCTCCTCCATCTCCCGAAAAACTCTCCCGCAGTTCTACTGCCAGGTCTGTATGCATCCATCCCTGCTCTGATCGTGTCACCTTTTCTTCCTCGCTTTCTATTTTCTCCACTTCAAAATCCACTTCTTTTTTATCTTGTGTCATAGACAAATTTTTATGTATTTCTTCTGAAAAAACAGTTGACAGGTACTGACAGACAGGCTATACTAAATGAGTATGTGTACATCAGTTGTCCGTGTCTCCGGCTTGATGTACAGAAGAAAAATCACCAATGAGTATACTCTCTCCTCAGGAGTGGTTTCATAATTATTTTTTGGAGGTGCCACATGGCAAACATTAAATCTGCGAAGAAGAGAATTTTAGTTATCGAAACCAAGACTGCAAGAAATAAGGCGATCAAGTCTAAGGTAAAGACTTACATCAAGAAGGTACACGCTGCAATCGCTTCCGGCGATCAGGTTGCTGCACAGGCTGCTTTAGTTGCTGCTACTTCTGAGATCGATAAAGCTTGCAGCAAGGGCGTTTATCATAAGAACAACGCTTCCAGAAAGGTAGCTCGTCTGGCTGCTGCTGTCAACAAGATGGCTTAATTTATTCTAGCAATTAGTTTTAAAAGAGATGTCGGATTAACCCACCGACATCTCTTATTATTTCTGTCACCAAAAAGTGCCACCGGCAGGATGGAACCTGACACAAAGGAACCATCGTTCCCTGTGACTTCCTCATTCTACTTTCTTCTGGCAATCTGAATCAATACAGTCTCCACTGCCAGTTTCTCTCCCATTTGACCAGTCTTCACTGCCTCTTCCGTCTCCACACACAATGCCACATACCGTTTCAGCTGTACCACCTGAAAGGCTCTTGCCTGGTTCATCAGCTTTCCGGCGATAAATGGTTTTAGTTTCAATGCGGATGCAATCTGGTCTTTATTGTTTCCACCGGCTGACAATTCCCGTACCAGACGCAGCTGATTCATCTGTCTGCCGATCAGATACAGAATTCGCATAGACGGTTCCCGGAGAGCCAGTAAATCATAGTAAAGAGACAGGGCTTCCGTCTCTTTTCCGACTGCCATAGACTCGATCATCTGGAAAATGCGGTTTTCCAATCGCTCCGAACAGATAGCCTCCACATCTGCCCCAGTGATCCCTTCCCGTCCGGCACAATAAGAGATCAGCTTATCTAGTTCGTTTTTTATATATTCCATATCCGTACCGGTTCGATTCAGCAACTGATCCAGTGCTTCTCTGGTAATTTGCACATTCTGCTGCCCCAGTATGCCAAGCACCCATTTTTTTAGTTGCGTTTCGTCCTGTCTGTTCAGACAGGCAGCATATCCCATGGTATTGACCTTTTTATACAATCGGTTGCGCTTGTCCACCTCTGTCTCCACAAAAATGACACAGGTAAATTCACTGAGTTCATCCAGAAAGTGTACCCAGTCTTCACTGGCACTTTTAAACAGACCACTGTCCTCTATTAAAATCAGCCGATGCTCCACAAAAAACGGCATGGTCTGTGCCAGTTCCTTCACTACCGACAAGTCGATATTTTTGCCGGAAAAATAATGATAATTCATGGTATCTTCTCCCACGATCGCCTGGTGGAGACGGTTGCGGAAAAACAAACGTAAATACGTTTCCTCTCCATATAGCAGATATACATGATGAAACTGGCCTGTCTGAATATCCTGATTCAGTGTCTGCATTCTGTGCACTTCCTTTCATTCATATTGTTCTATAGACCAATGATTCCCCCTAGTCTTTAGCAACAGTGCGCCATGACCTGCTGTAACATAATAGGGACAGTCTATGGCTTCCAGACGATCTAACACTTCTTTATGGGGATGTCCATAGCGGTTCCCCGCTCCGCAGCTGATGATGGCCAGCTGTGGCTGGCAAATCTCTAACAGTGCTTCACTGCTGGCATATTTAGAGCCGTGGTGCGCCACTTTGAACAGAGAGATGGGGCCTAGCTGTTCCAGAAAATCTTCTGCTTCTGTGGGCAAATCTCCGGTAAACAATGCCTGCAGATTCCGGTAGGCCATCTGTAGTACAATGGAATTGTCATTGGGATCAGAAGCAATACTTCCTTCCTCAGGATGAAGACAGGTAAAGGTGACTTCCCCAAAAGTCACCTGTTCCCCTGCCGCCGCATAGTGAACAGGAATCTGCAATGCTTCTGCCAGTGCCATGATTTCCTGCCACTTTTCTTTTTCTGACACATGTGACAAGTACAATTCTCCTACCATGATACGCCCATCTAACAGCAATGGCTCCATTCCATTGATATGGTCTGCATCCGGATGGGTCAGCACCAACAGATCAATTTTGGAAATCCCCTGAGACAACAGGAAGGGAAGGATGCGGTAGGTTGCCACATCAGATACATCTGTACTGCCTCCGTCGATCACCACAGTCTCTCCATCCGGCAACTGGAGACAAAGACACTCCCCCTGTCCCACATCCAGCATGGTCAAATGCAATGCCCCATCCCGGTAACCACCGGGAATGCAGTATAATCCCAGAACCATTACAACCAGACTGGACAACCGCAGCACTTTCTGCTGTCTGTCCCTCCTGCGTTCTGCCTCAGACTGGAGTCCTGCCTCATCTTGTTCTTTTTTTATCCAGTGCATCATATACAGGAACACTGCCAGTATTCCATAATACAGGAAACATTGCCATCGCTTTGGCTGACCTGTGACAAATCTTGCCCCTGGCAAAGTCAAAGCCAATTTGCTAAGCCTATCATACAGCCATAAGATAAAATGTCCCATCCCAATGAAAAACATACCTGTATGCAGACTGACCAGTCCTGTCAAAGCTCCCATTGCGCCGGAACATAACAGATATGCCGCCAGCGGAATCACTACCAGATTCAACAGAATACCATACACCGGATAGGTAAAGGAATTGTACAACACCACCGGCAATGTGCCTAGTTGAATGGACAGAGAAAATAGCAGACCATTCATCCATTTGTTTTTGCTGCCGATAAACCCAGTCAAAACCGGATGCACCACGCCAATTCCAATCACTGCCAGAAAAGTCATCCAAAAACCACTTTGCAAAATCTGCAATGGATAGAGTCCTAATATTCCCATTGCCGCCAGACCTGCCCCTGAAAGTAAATCATATCTTATTTTATCTACTGTTCATCTCTCGCCTGGTCGAGGTATATATCCTAATTCTATATCTGTTGCTTTTCTTCTTTCATACTGGTCGGTTGCCGCAACTTCAAATAAACTTTTTAAATCTTCTTGATATTCAGATTTGCCAGGTGATAAAATATTATTCCAATTAT
>ONWL01000106.1 GCA_900321525.1 uncultured Eubacteriales bacterium | reverse complement strand
TGATCAGACGTCCTTTTGTATCTAGTGTATGGTTGATTGTGCCTAAAAACATCTGATCACCTCCTTTTCCTGTCGTATCGCTCTACTTTCCCCCACAAAAACCTGATTTTGAACCACATTTCTCCACTTAGATTCATTCTAAAACAATTTTACAAAATAATCAATGTATTTTTTTTCATTTTATAAGGATTTTGCCATGCGTATCATGTTGTTTTTCATTTGTAGAATCCTCTTTTTCTGCTCTACCAAATCTTTTGCCTGCACATATTCTGTTGTCCACTCCGTTTTCCCGAAAAAGATTGTCTTTCCCTCCAGATTGTGCTATCATGTAAAGTGACTTTTGGATTCAGAATGACCTGAATTTTATTGTACAAGAGTAACTGTGAAGGAACGGAACAGTTACGTATCAGAAAGGAATTTACACCATGAAATTAGGTATTGTAGGCCTGCCAAATGTGGGCAAAAGTACATTATTTAATTCTTTAACCAAAGCTGGTGCAGAATCTGCCAATTATCCATTCTGTACCATTGATCCTAATGTGGGTATCGTACCGGTACCGGATGCCCGTCTTGGTCTGTTGGCTGATTTATATCAGTCCAAAAAGATCACACCGGCTGTCATTGAGTTTGTCGATATCGCCGGTCTGGTAAAAGGAGCATCAAAGGGTGAAGGTCTGGGAAATCAGTTCCTTGCCAATATCAGAGAGGTAGATGCCATTGTTCATGTGGTACGTTGTTTTGAGGACTCCAATGTCATCCACGTAGAAGGCAATGTGAATCCTGTCCGTGACATTGAGACCATCAATCTGGAATTGATTTTTGCAGATATGGAGGTGCTGGAACGCCGGATTGCTAAGACTACCAGAAGTGCCATGAATGACAAGAGCCTGTTAAAAGAACTGGATTTACTCAAGCGGATCAGTGCAGTGTTAGAAGAAGGCAAGCCTGCCAAGTCTGTCACACTAGAGGATGAAGAGGAGGGAGAAATCCTGGCTTCCCTGAACCTACTGACCGCCAAACCTGTCATTTTTGCTGCTAACGTAGGAGAAGACGATCTGGCAGATGACGGTGCTTCCAATCCATATGTACAGCAGGTACGTGCACTGGCTGCTGAAGATGGCAGTGGTGTATTCGTCATCTGCGCCCATCTGGAAGAGGAACTGGCAGAGCTGGACGATGCAGAAAAAGCAGAGTATCTGGAAGAACTGGGACTGACCGAATCTGGTCTGGACAAGCTGATCGCGGCAAGCTATGATCTGCTGGGTCTGCTCAGCTACCTGACAGCAGGAGAATCTGAAACACGTGCATGGACCATTACCAAAGGCACAAAAGCACCTCAGGCGGCAGGCAAGATTCACTCTGACTTCGAACGTGGTTTTATTCGTGCCGAGGTAGTCAACTATCAGGATCTGCTGAACTGCCAGTCTTATACTGCTGCTCGTGAAAAAGGTCTGGTACGTCTGGAAGGTAAGGATTACGTGGTGCAGGACGGAGATGTGATCCTGTTCCGTTTCAACGTATAAACATAACAAACCAAAGGAGGTGGACAACTGATATGTCTTATGAAGAAAGCGAATATGTAAGCACCGATACTGTTACTTTAACACTGGATGATGGCAGCGAACTGGAATGCAGCGTAGTGGGTGATGTCTTTCCTGCCGGTGGCAGAGAGTATATTGCACTTCTTCCCATGTCCGGTTCTGATGCAGAAGAAGGACGTGTCTATCTGTACCGCTACACAGAACAAAATGGAGAACCGAACCTGGAAAACATCGTGGATGACGAAGAATTTGAAATTGCTTCCGATGCATTTGATGAAATGCTAGACAGTATGGAATACGATGAACTGGTAGAAGAAAGTGACGATCTTTCTGAATAAGTTCTTTACCTGATTTCTTTGTCATCCAGTCTGAGTTTACACAAAACAGGCGGCCGCATATGCGACCGCCTGTTTTATTTCTGTTTTAATATCAGTATGTATTTCTCTGTTTTTAAGGTTAATTTCTGTTTATTTCAGAAATCGTTCTATTTTATTACATTTCTTTAGAGTTTATAACTCTATTTTCCAAATTTTTCCACCTTTTTTCTTATACTGAAGATAGCAAGCAATTTCATTTTTCCATTGCCTGAACATAGACACAGATACACCGGATACGCTCCTGTTTGTCCGGTTTCCTGTCTATCACCCATCGGCAACCACAATGCACATTACATACAAATGTGCCTTTTGTTGCCTAATATCATACAGTAAGGAGGAAACATACTATGAAATGTCATGAAAGAATACGTGAAATGAGAGAAGAACGGTATCTTACCCAGCAGAATATTGCAGATTTTCTTCATGTGGCACAGAGAACGTATGCAGATTATGAAAGTGGAAAAACCCGCATTCCCGTAGAGCGGCTCATCCGTCTGGCAAAGTTTTATGATGTGTCTGTTGACTATATCAGCGGTGTCAGCAATCATCCCAAACAATATCCTCGGAAGTAACGCTGGTTTTTCTAATCTTTTTCATCTCGTAACTGTCCAATTTCCTCGCAGTTACAAATAGAACTTTATTCCGCTTAACAGCTGCTTCATTTCTAAAAAAGAACACACCTGTCACAGTGTGTTCTTTTTCTTTTGTGCATCAGGAAACACCCATACAATTTTGTTTTAAGAGCGAACTTCCAACAGCTTCTGACGCAGTTCTGCTTCCATATCCTGCATCTTCTGCTCTGCCTGCATTCTCTTTTCACGACCTTCCTGCTGGATGTGCATCACTTCATCTAATGTCTGGATCAGCATCTCATTGGAATGTACCAATGTTTCCAGATCCACTACTCCACGCTCGGAAGCCTTTGCAGTATCCACAGTGGCCATCTTCAGTGCATCCGCATTCTGCTTTAACAGATCATTGGTCAGCTGGGTTACCTCACTCTGTGCCTTTGCCGCCTGATTGGAATGTTCTACAGACAGTGCAATGACCATCTGACTCTTCCAAAGAGGAATGGTGTTGACGATAGTAGACTGAATCTTTTCAGACATCAATGTATTGTTGTTCTGCACCAGACGAATCTGTGGTGCCATCTGGATGGATACCATACGGGTCAGTTCCAGATCATGTACTTTCTTTTCAAAGCGGTTTAACAGGTTGCTCAAATCGTTGGCTGCCTGTGCATCCTCCGGCAAACCGGTCTCTGCTGCCTTGCCAATCAGTGCCGGCAACTCTTCTTCCCGCACCCTGGCAATCTTTTTCTTACCAGCAATGATGTACATAGACAGTTCTTTGAAATAATTCTGGTTCATCAGGTACATCTTATCTAACATAGCGGTATCTTTGATCAGCTGGGTCTGGTGATCCTGCAAGGTATCCACAATCTTGTCCACATTGGCACTGGCAGAATCATACTTGATCTTCAGCTTCTTTGCCTGATTGCCCTTCTTCTTAAAGAATCCCAGGATACCGCCATCCTCTTCCTCACTCATACCTTGCAGCTCTGCTACCACATCGGTCAGCATCTTCCCAGCTTCGCCCATGTCCTTGGTCTTTAAATTGTCCAGAACGGTCTGAGAGAAATCTGCCACCTTCTTCTGCGCCCCTGCCCCATACTGCATCACCAGTGTGGAATTGTTCAGGTCGATCTGCTCGGAAAACTGATCTACCATCTGTTTTTCCTGCTCGGTCAGCTTGCTTTCATCAAACGGGTCCGGTGCCTCAATCTTCTTTTCCTCTGTCTGGGTCTGTGGCTGTACAGCCACTGCCTCCGCTTCCTGTGTAGCCTGTGCAGCTTCCGTAAATGCATCAAATGTCAGTACAGGCGTTTCTCCTGCCATAAAATCCAGTTCTTCACTCATTGCTCTCTAATACGCTCCCTTCTTGTGTTGATTCAAATTCTCCAAAATCTCCATCTGCAAATGGATCCTCAGACGGCTGATAAATATCCTCAAACGGATTTTCTGTCAGTCCCTCTCTGGCCAGCATGTTTTGCAGCACATAGATGTCTGTCGAAATATCCATTGCATCCTGTTCAAACAGATTGTTCAACAACCGCTCAAATCCATCATTGATGGTATCCAAGGACAGTTCAATCTCATTTTTGGCAGTTTGAATGTTATTGCCCTGAATGGTATTTTCTTCAAACTCCCGATATGCCTTTACCAGCTTCAATGTGGTAGGCAGATAATATTTCATAAACTGCCGGATTTCTTCTAATTTCTCCGGCTGCTTCTCCACGCAAAACAGAATCTTGTCTACCACGTCATACAAACGATCCAATTTGGCACTGATGACCTCTCCCTCCAAGGCTTCATTTGCCTCAAAGATTTCCTCTAAGTAAGTTCTGCCTTCCAGTATGGTTTCTTCTACCTCTGTCATCTGCTGACGCTTCTTTTCCTCTGCTTCCTTTTCCTGCCGGGTCTTCTTCTCTTCTGCTTCCCGCTGCTTCCGGCTGTTCTCTGCACGGCGATAATCCTCATAGACCTCTCTGGTGACCATCAGATATTCTTCCTTGTCATCAATTCGTCCGTCTGGAAAGATTCCGTCTGCAATCATCTTCCGTAAATCTTTTACCACATAGTCCTTGCTTTTGTTGATTGCCTTTGCCATCTCCTCGATGGAACCATATGGCTTCCCCTGCATCTCCCGCACATATTTCATATAGCGGTTCAATCGTTTCTTTTTCAAAATACCCCTTGTCAGCAGGGCTACACTTACTGCCAGAAACGGAAAGAACATACCAAATGCAATTCCCAATCCCGAGTCATACTCAAACAACCCTACCAGCAAAAACAGTCCTTCCAGAAACCCAAAGGTACCAGTCAAAATGCCGCCCACGATCCGCTCTGCCAGACCGTTTCCCGGCGGTTTGCAAATGGATCTGGTGGTTCTGGCAGTACCAGTCTGCTGTACCGGAACTGCATATCCTCTTCCATAGCTGCTGTATCCGTTTTTATAAGCTGTTTTATTTTGTGCCCCATATGGAATATTTTGTCGGTTCCCGTATTTATCAGAAGACCGTCTGGTGGTCTGATACCGATAGTTGGAAAAAGAACCGCCAGACTGTTTGCTCTGTCTGATCTCCTGTTCCAGTTCTGCTGCTCTTTGCCTAGTCTTCTCCATTTCCTGATTCACATGATCAAATGTCTTCCCCACCCCATTGGCAACAGAACTGAGCACCGTATCCAACGTGGCTTCTATATCATGATTCAGAGAACCGTTCTGGGCACGCTCCAAAATTTCCTCTGCCTTTTTGCCGAGGGAATCTGTATTCTTTGAAAAGTCATCCATCCAATTCTCCCCCTTTTTCATTTCCTGCTTGTAACTGTTCAGTACCCTCACAGTTACGGGCAAAAATCCATTCCAAATCGACTCTGTCGATGAGATTTTTGCCTGCAAAACTCAGGATTTTGCTTCGCAAACCCTTCGCGTAATAGTGACTCCTGAATAGTTACTCCTGCTTACAGTATTCCAGATTTTGCCATGCAAAATCTACGCTGAATCGTAACTTCTGGATCGTCTTTCACAGTTACTTTTACCCATATTTATTTATACCATGATTTCTCCCACAAGTCCAGTCAGTGCAGGTTCTTTTTTGAAAGGTTCTCCCCAATCTCCTGTGCAATGGTCTCCGGAAGCTTTCCATCTGTATCAATGCAGATGTCTGCCGCCTGCTCATAATAAGGCCGCCGTCCCTCTAACAGATTTGTGATATGTTCCAGATTCATGTTGCCATTCAACAATGATTCCCTTCTCCTTCATGAGCCGGACATTTTCTTCCCGCATGGCCACACCACCGCCACAGGAAATGACCGTTCCTTTTGCAGCAGCCTGCCCTAACAATGCTGTTTCCTTCTGCCGAAAATAGGCTTCTCCTTTTGTGGCAAAAATGTCTGTAATGGGCATTCCCTCCCGAGCAGCAATGGTCTCATCCATCTCCACCAGTTGTACACCATACTGCTGTTGCAATTCTTTCGCCACGGTACTCTTTCCGGCTCCCATAAAACCAATCAGATAAATGACAGTATCCTGTATCATGCTACACCCCTTATTCTACTTGCAGCAAGTCCAATGCCTGCTCCAATCTTCCAATCTCCACCTGTCCCGGTGCCGATGTCTGTCCTGCCGTACCAAAAGTCATGGCAGAACCAAACACAGAGCCTGCAATCCGGCTTACCGTGCCAAGTCCCGACATGGACATGGTCACGATAGGTTTGCTGGCATAGTCTCTGTACATTCTGGCTGTAGCAGACAGTAATGTGGTCACATCCAACGGTTCCTGTGGCATCACTGCAATCTTCAACACATCCCCACCGATCTCTTGCATTCGGCACAGTCTGGCAATCAATTCCTCTTCCGGCGGTGTACTGTAAAACTCATGGTTAGAAAGGATGACCTTTCCCCCTGCCAGATGAATGGCTTCCACCAGTGCCGGTACGTCTTCGTGGAAGTACAATTCTACATCAATCAAATCAGTTAATCCACTTTCTGCTACAATCAGATTCAGTGACAAATACTCTAAACGAGAAATGGAAGCCTCTCCCCCTTCTCCGGCAGTCCGAAACGTAAAGATCAATGGCTTACCTGCCACATTTCGGACAATGTCTGCCAGCACCGCAAGCACCTGTTCATTGTCCTGCCATGCTTCATAGTAATCCACACGCCACTCCACCAGATCCGCATTTGTCCCGGCAGCTACTTCTGCCTGTGTACAAAGTTCTTCTTTTGTTCTGCCGGTAAGAGGCACACAGATTTTCGGTCTGCCTTCCCCTAATACAATCTGCTTTAATTTCAATGGTTCTATCTTCATATGTTCTATCCTTCCAGGCAATTGCAAAACTGTAACACCAAACGCCTTTCATCAAAATTTATATTTGCTTTCCTTGACAGCACTGATTAAAGTTTCGAAGCGTTTTGCATTTCAGTAAATATAAATTTTGATGGCGCAGGCTGTTTTCTGGTTTGCTCAAGAAGTTTCGCAATTGCCTCAATTGGTATTTGATTTCTTCGCGATCCCGAAACTCCACAGATACCAGTATACAACTTTTCTGTGGGTTTTGAAATTACATTTTTCTGAATATTCTTGTATCTTGTTCAAAACTGCTTTTCTTTTCCGTATCCAGACTTTATAATAAAGGATACAGTGCTGCCAAAAATCTCACATGATTTTGCGATACAAATCTGCCAAAATTGTGTTTCACAACATTGATCTGTATCGCATGTTCAGCCTGCACATGTTTGATTTCAATCAGGAGGAGAATATACCATGAAAAATATAGATGTCAAACCCATTTCCGGTCACACCGGTCTAATCTGCCTGCTTGGCAGTCCGGTGGCACACAGCATTTCCCCTGCCATGCACAACACTGCGTTTGCTGCACTGGGACTGGATTACCGATACCTTGCTTTCGATGTGGATGCAGACCACCTTGCCGATGGGGTAAAGGGATTGCAGACACTTGGCGCAAGAGGCTTTAACCTGACCATGCCATGCAAGAACCGAATGTGGGAACTGTG
>ONWL01000205.1 GCA_900321525.1 uncultured Eubacteriales bacterium | reverse complement strand
CGTATATGAAGATCAGGATGTGATTCTGGTGAACAAACCCAAAGGCATGGTGGTACATCCGGCAGCAGGACATACCAGTGGTACGCTGGTGAATGCCCTGCTGTATCATTGTCGGGATGATCTGTCCGGCATCAATGGGGTGCTGCGGCCGGGAATCGTTCATCGGATTGACATGGACACCACAGGCATTCTCATTGTGTGCAAAAATGATCTGGCACATAATCACATTGCGGCTCAGCTGAAGGAACATTCTATTGTCAGACGATATTACGCACTGGTTCATGGCGTGATTCGGGAAGATGGGGTTGTAGATGCTCCTATCGGCCGGCATCCCGTAGACCGGAAGAAGATGGCCATCAACCACAAAAATGGCAAGCCTGCGGTGACCCATTACCATGTGGTGAAAACGTACCGAAATTACACATGGATTGAATGTCAGCTGGAAACAGGTCGGACACACCAGATTCGTGTCCATATGAGCAGCATCGGACACCCATTGGTAGGAGATACGATATATGGTCCTGCCAAGTGTCCTTTTGCCTTACAGGGGCAAACACTGCATGCCTATGTGCTGGGGTTTATTCATCCTAGGACAGGGGAATACATGGAGTTTCAGGTACCCCTGCCGACATATTTTGAAGCATTGTTGCAGAAGCTTCCGGAATAGGGGGAGACAGGCATAATCGAAACATCGGTGGCATAGCATTTATAGAAGTAAGATAACGGTTCAAGTGACCTGACTGAGAAGGTTCTGAACAGTTACGAAGCAGGAACAGGAAATGTATGTCATGGGTGTACATAATCATATCGTAGTTCGTATCGTGGCAATGGGGGTAGTTCTGGGTCTGTCAGCCAGTCAGACAGCTCAGCTGGCACAGGCATCTGATCAGGCGCCTGATGCAGAATGGAGTCAGAGCAGACAGCAGCCAGTAGTCTGGGAGCGTGTACAGACAGAAGCAATTGAGACAGAAGCAATAGAAGAGCAACAGACAGGGGAAACAGAAGGACAGCAAGCAGAGGAACCAACAGAACTTACGCAGGATACAGCAAAGCAAAATACAGCAGAGGGTGCAGCAAATCTGGGATTGACCGCACCCTCTGTTGTTTTAATGGAACTTTCCACCGGTACGGTCATCTATGAGACAGATGCAGATACCAGGAGAAGTCCCGCAAGTATCACCAAGATTATGACGCTCATTTTGATTTTTGATGCACTCCATGCCGGAAAGATTCAGCTGGCTGATCAGGTCAGCACCAGTGCCTATGCGGCAAGCATGGGCGGCAGTCAGGTATTTCTCGAGGAAGGAGAAACCCAGACCGTGGAAACCATGATCAAATGTATCACAGTGGCTTCTGCCAATGATGCATCCGTGGCAATGGCAGAGTACATTGCAGGAAGTGAAAGTGAATTTGTGCGAATGATGAATGAAAGAGCGGCTTCTCTTGGCATGGAAAACACCCATTTTGAAGACTGCTGTGGGCTGACCGATTCCGATAGCCATTACAGTTCCGCTAAGGATGTAGCAATCATGTCCAGAGAACTGATGCACCACTATCCGGAAATCCAGAACTACACCACCATCTGGATGGAAAATATTACCCATAATACCAGAAAAGGCAGCAATGAATTCGGACTTTCCAGTACCAACAAGTTGTTGAAAATGAGTACATCATTTGAAACCACAGGTTTGAAGACCGGCTCTACCAGCAAGGCAAAATATTGCCTGTCTGCCACTGCCAGAAAAGACGACATTGAACTGGTGGCAGTGGTGATGGCGTGCCCTAATTACAAGGATCGGTTTTCGGAAGCAGCCACTCTGTTAAATTACGGTTATGCCCATTGCAGTCTGTATCAGGATGCAGAGGAAATCCCGGAAGAAGAAGTGCCGGTGAAAAATGGTGTGGCAGAAACCATTACCGGAAAGAGAAAAGAATCATTTTCCTTTTTGGGCACAGGTGGAGAAGATTTCAGCCAGGTGGAGCGTGTGATTTGTTATTATGAGGATTTACAAGCACCTGTGGCAGAGGGGGACATCATCGGTTATATCGAGTATCGTCTGGGGGAGCGGCAGCTTGGCACTACGGATATTGTGGCAACTGATGGGGTGGAAAAGGCAGGATTTCTGGACTATATGAAGAAAATGATCGGTCACTGGCTGTTATAAGGGAAGATTTGATATTTTCATTGCCCCACTGGTGGAATCTGTGGTATGATAAGACAGGTGTAAACATGAGGTAACAGGGAATTGATACAGGCTCATGCTCAAAACGATGCTGCCAAAGAGATCATTCCTGAAACATAGAAACCTGTCAGGAGGAAATGAGGATGTGGTGGGGCATATTCATAAGCATTTGCCTGTTGTTGTGTCTGGGGTGTCTGCTACGTTCCCAGTATGAGCGGCATCATATTGTGACGACAGAGTATGAGATCGCTTCTCCAAAGCTTGAAAAAGCGTGGAATGGATATAAGGTTTGTTTTTTGTCGGACTTACATAACAACACATATGGGAAGTGTGGATTGAAACAATTAGAGGAAAAAATAGACCGTGTGAAACCGGATCATATCCTGATCGGTGGTGATATGATGTGCTGTCGGATTGACGATATGCCGGATTTTCAGGAAGTAGAAGATTTGATCTGCCGTCTGGCAGACCGGTATCCGGTGATCTATGCACTGGGAAATCACGAAAAGCGGATGCATGATTATCTGAAAGAGCAGTTTGCTGCCTATGAGGAAACATTGCACAGTCATGGGGTACGATTTTTGGTCAATGATTCTATCCTGATGTATCCCGGAAAGGAGTATGCGGGAAAGACCACACCCATTTGTCTGAGCGGATTGGATCTGGACTGGTGTTACTATGTACACAAAGGCGGCATCATGCGGATGGTGCCCGGATGGATGGAAGAGGCGTTGGGAACATCTGATCCGTCCTGTTTCAATCTGCTGCTGGCACATTCTCCTTTGTACATGAAAGAATATGGGGAATGGGGGGCAGATCTGTCACTGGCAGGTCATTTTCATGGGGGAACCATCCGGCTGCCATTTGTGGGCGGTGTCATGTCACCCCAGTTTCAGTTCTTTTGTGGCAGAGACAGAGGACGGTACGAAGAAGATGGCAAAGAGATGATCGTCAGCGGGGGACTGGGTACCCATTCCATCAATTTGCGGTTGAATAACCCTTCTGAACTGGTGGTGCTGCGTTTTGTGTCACAGGACAAATAGGAAAGGAACAAAAAGAGATGAGCTTGTCAGTTAAGTTGGAGATATTTGAAGGTCCCCTGGATCTGTTACTGCATCTCATAGACAAGGATAAGATAGATATTTATGATATTCCCATTGTGGAGATCACTGACCAGTATATGGAGTATGTGAGCCGGATGGAGCAGGCAGATTTGGATGTGACCAGTGATTTTCTGCTGATGGCAGCGACGCTGCTGGATATCAAGTGCCGGATGTTGCTGCCCCCTCCTGAGGA
>ONWL01000033.1:10721-11786 GCA_900321525.1 uncultured Eubacteriales bacterium | reverse complement strand
CACCAATGAACCTTTCTTCATAAGAATATCATATAAATCTTCTCTTGTTTTAGAATACGCAAAGTATGTATACAACAGTGGAAGATACTCTTTTGTCCCCATTCGACTTTCTCTGGCTTTCATTTTGGCTTTTATCTTTTTGGCATCACTTTTCTTCTTGGGTTTCAGGCTCACTTAAACCACCTCCCAATTTTGTAAACGCCTCATATACGGATCTGCACCATATCGTCCTTCCAGATACTGTTTGCTATAGGTCTCATCTTTACGAGGCTTACTACCATTTTCTTTCCGAAAATCAACCAGAGAATATAGGATAGATTCATTGTATCCATTAATGGCAGAAAACCATATTTCATCCCGCCGAAATACTTCCTTACTCATAGTCGTCAGATCATGAGAAGTAAACAGCATCTGTGCTGACTTTTTGTTGATTTCCTTACTGGTAAACAATTCTATGATTCTGGCAAGCAGCATGGGATGGAGTTTTGCATCCAATTCATCTATGACAAAAAGTCGTCCTTTGTCAATTCCATCTAAAATCACTGGCAAGATACTAAAAATCTTTCTTGTTCCACTGGATTCCTCATAAAAATTCAGTTCTTTGACCTTCCCATTCTCTAGTTGATGTTTTGTATAGATTTCCTTTACACCACCATCTTCTTCGTACTCTATCCTGACATCGCAAATATCAATTCCCATACTTTGAATCACATTCAAGATTCTTTTTTTGTCCTGCTCCAGTGACTTGACAAAAATCTTTCTATCTTGTCTGGGTGTATCGAAATTAATGGTCTGAATGTTGAAAAAGAATCGAATAGCACGATCAATCTTTTCAATATTCTTAAAAATCGAAATATACGACAGTAGTGGAAGTCCCTCATTGAGATTTTCAATATCAAACCCACTCAATTCCTCACACAAATATACGCTTTCCAGATCTCGCTCAAAAAGCACCTCCACTTCATCCGAAGCATCCTCAACATATAAATTTTCTTCCTGTATTGCATGATTCCATATAGAAATCTCATAACGATATTTGTACGCATCCATCTGAAATAAAATACT
>ONWL01000033.1:0-10711 GCA_900321525.1 uncultured Eubacteriales bacterium | reverse complement strand
TCTGTTGTAATTCTTCTATTGTAGCCGATGCAAGCTTTTCACTCTTTCCTTTCATAAAAACCAACTGTATCATCGGTTCTATGACAATATCTCTCAATGCCTGTAATGCCATCAGAACCCCACTCTTTCCACCGCCATTTGGTCCATAAATTACACAAACTGGCAACAAGCTGACATCCTTTGCCTGAATCAGAGAATCCTCATATTCTGAAATTGGCTTGGATGTAAAATCAATCGAGGTCTCACTTCTATAAGAACGAAAATTACGAAAAGAAAATTCATAAATCATTTGGCACCTCCATCATACAATCAATCTGTTACGAGTATGAGATTTTTTCTCACACTTATTATATAACATAAATTTCCCTTTCATACAATCACATTCATGAAAAAAGATGGCACATTGATTACAGTAACCTGGCACAAACAAAAATCAGAACCAGGCATGCAACCAACATACCATCTTTTATCGTAGATAACTTGTATTTATTTTATAAATTAGAATATTTCAGAATATACCCTTCCAATGATCTACCGGATTGAATTCCCTCCTCCATCTCTCTAGCAGGACTGTTTAAACTTTCTGCACGACGATACAAGGGGGTCAGGAATTTCTCTTCTCCATGGCCGCGCTTTGCCAGACCGTCACTTGCCAGATGCAGTACCTGCTGTAACAACTCTGCAACCTGTGCCGGGTCTACAAACTCCGGCAGTTTTTTCGGCTACGGTCAGTGCCTCACTGACCGGCTGGCAACAGACACTGCGAAATTCCACTGTTCCCCGGAATGTCAAATCCTCAAATTTGAAAGAACGCAGATATGCCAGATCCTCCATCTGTGGTACAAACACGGCTTTCCTGTACTCCTTGCCGTCAAAATACTCTCCCTCAATATGACTGCTTGTAAAATATTCTTCCAGTCTGATTGGAGGGAAATTGATATACTTTCCATCCCGCTCCACGCAATACATGCTCATGGATGCAATATACGCACACATCTCCTCTGCATTGTGAATTTCCACCTCATACATGTCCACATTGTGAGGGTTGATTCCATGCATGCTGTTTTTCCAGAACCAGTCTCTACTGCACAATAACTCATGATTGACTTCGTCCCAGGGAGAATTGGCAAACAACAGTGCCTTCAATGGCTCTAACTTGGAAAAAGTATTGATGACCTCCGGCAGCATTTCTTCCTCTACATCCATCTGCACCTGAGATGCACAGGAAAACATACCAAAATCCGGATGGGTATGAAACAGGATGGCATTCTCATAGGCCGGATAGGCAGACAAATGGTGAAATAACATACGATACCGTTCCGATGCCACTGGCTCTTTCTTATTATACTCTCTGTAAGGGTTAACCCCCATACCGGTCAGGGTATGATGATGGGGACGAAAATAATCCTGTACAAATGAATAGTATGCCGTAAAACGCGCCCAGATAATGTGCAGATTTTCCTCCACTCCAAAAGAAAACTCTAAGGTATTGTAACTGCAATCATAGGACAACCCATCTCCTGTCTCTGGAGATTCCGCAGAATAAATATCGCCATTGTCATCCCTGTGGGTCTTTGTAAATCCAAATCGGTCAATAAATGCACCTGTCATTTCATGTACCAATGCAAAGTCCACCGGCTTTTTTTCCAGATTTACAATGGGCAGTTCTATCTCAATCCCCACTGCTTTCGTGCGCTTTCGCTTAGTTGGAACGATATACTTTTGGTAAATTGCCTGTTCCAGTTCTTTCATTCTGTACCTCCTCATTTTTCAGACTTCTCCAGACAATTGTAAAATGCAGGGGTTTTTCTTGCAAAACCCTGGCAAATAGCGGTAACTGAATAGTTACTGAAATTCACTGTTTGGGGCAATCTTTTGGTAACGATTATATATTATATTCATAACTCATATCGGTAAGGTGAATGGTATCAATATATTCATTGTGATGATTCTTTCCCCGATATTTTAATTGTCCATTCTGGAATACCTGCAAAGTCGTCAGAGGCAGTGGTTCCCACTTCTCCTCTGTCAGCGGTACTGTCGCAATACAAGTACCTTCTTCTGTCTCTCTGCTGTACAATGTATCCTTCATATTCACATGGACATACATCTGAGAACCATCATAAATAATCAAGTTCAATTTATTGCGATAGGATAATGCAGAAATCATCTGCTCTACTACCCGAAACCGCTCAAAAGAGTTTAATGCAGCCCCCTTTTTGGCAATGGCCGCATCCATCTGGTCAATCAGATACAGTAAAATTCGTTCACTGTCCGTGTCTCCCTCCTGCTTTTTCCGGTAAGGCATTAACAACAAACCACTGAAAATAGTACCGTTGTGAATCAAATGCCACTGTCTGCCAGATACATCTACCCGCACAAACGGATGACAATTCTTCGAACTGATCCCTCCTACAGTGGCTCTTCGAATATGTGCCATCACATTCTGACAGGATACTGGCTGCTGCAAAAGAGAACTGACAAATGTACTTTTTCTTGCGGAGACTGGTTCTGTGTAAAAGCGAATTCTACGCTGTCCATCTGCTGGTGAAAAATCGGCCATTCCCCACCCACTGGAATGGATGATGCTGTGCCGAAAAAACTCCGTCAATTCCTGACGCACATCCTTCTGCTTCGCTCCTGTAAATCCAAATAATTCGCACATAAACTGTCTCCCTTCCTATTATTTCAATTATTTTCTTTCGCTTTCCATCGACCTTCCTTTACAGTTTATTTGTATATAATACTTATCGGTTTTATAGGTAATATAATAACACCCAATTTTTCCTTTGTCAATAGAAAACTAGTTTGAATTTTCTTCTCGATTATATCAGATACTGTTCGAATAGAAAATCGTTTATACAAAAAAGATGCCCTGGAATTCCTTATGAATTCCAGAGCAATCCCTTTACTTTACTCCTATATTTCCATTAGTCTGCAAACATTGGTGTAGACAGATAACGTTCACCGGTATCTGGCAGAAGTGCCACAATAACCTTCCCTTTATTTTCCGGACGCTTTGCCAGCTCTGTTGCGGCATATACAGCTGCACCGGAAGAAATCCCTACCAGAAGGCCCTCTATCTGTGCCAGTTTTCTGCCTGTTGCAAATGCATCTTCATTTTCTACTGCAATGATCTCATCATAAATCTCTGTATTCAGCGTATCCGGCACAAAACCTGCACCAATGCCCTGAATCTTGTGAGGACCAGGAGTTCCCTTGGACAGTACAGCAGAACTTGCCGGTTCTACTGCCACAATCTTTACATTGGGGTTCTGAGATTTCAGATACTCTCCTACACCTGTTACCGTACCGCCGGTTCCCACACCTGCTACAAAAATATCTACCTTTCCATCGGTATCAGACCAGATTTCCGGGCCAGTGGTTTCACGATGGATCGCTGGATTTGCCACATTGGTAAACTGGCTCGGAATAAAGCTGTTTGGAGTGGCATCTGCCAACTCCTGTGCCTTGGCAATGGCACCCTTCATGCCCTTTGCGCCTTCTGTCAGCACCAGCTTTGCACCATATGCCTTTAACAGATTTCTGCGCTCAATGCTCATGGTTTCCGGCATTGTCAAAATCACCTGATAGCCTCTGGCTGCTGCTACAGCGGCCAGACCAATTCCAGTATTGCCACTGGTTGGCTCAATAATCACAGCACCTGGCTTTAACAGGCCCTTCTTCTCTGCATCCTCAATCATGGCTTTTGCAATTCTATCCTTTACACTGCCTGCCGGATTGAAATACTCCAGCTTGCCCAGAATGATTGCTTCCAAGCCATTGTCTTCCTCATAATGCTTCAGCTCCATCAGAGGAGTTCCACCAATCAAATCTGTTAATGTGTCTACTATCTTGCTCATATTAAACCTCCTTTTGATTCCCAACCAAGTATTCTAAACCAGGTATTTTAAATCATTGATAGCCATTCAGTGCATCCACACAATCGTGACTCCTGAATAGTTACAATCATTCCTATTTGTTTTATAGGTATTATACCATTTCGTGTTTCATTTGTCTATCTATATTTGAAAGTTTCTTATGTCACTTCCTCATATTGCTTCCACCACATACAAAACCGTGCCCAAACATTTCTATACAATTCCCATTCGTAACTGTTCAGTATCCTCACAGTTACGGGCAAAAATCCATTCCAAATCGACTCTGTCGTTTGTGTTTTTGCCTGCAAAACTCAGGATTTTGCTTCGCAAAACCTTCGCGGAATAGTGACTCCTGAATAGTTCTCCCATTCTTTTTATATGGAATAGTCACTCCAGCTGCTATCCATCAACGATTTGCAGCTTCCCCTTTTGATGAGACAACCTTCCAATTCCATCTTTGCCGTATTTTTATGATTTCCTTTGATTCGGTCTAACAGCAAATACACCGCAAATTTCCCCATTTCTTCCTTTGGCAATGCCACTGTGCTGAGCATAGGATTGGTATACTGTGCCTGTTCAATGTCATCACTAGACACCACAGAAATGGAAAAGTAACGGTTCTTGGCCCTTCCAAGACATTTCAGCACTCCAATGGCAGTAATGTCATTGGCACAATAGATTCCGGTAGGAATGGCATCTGACTGAAGCAATCTTTTCATAGCTTCATAACCATCTTCCTCCGTCTGCCTGGTTTCTACCACATATGCCGGTTCAAATTCAATCTGATGTCTTGTCAAAGTATGCATATAACCTTTGTACCTGGCTTCATTATGACACTCGCCAATATATCCAATGTCTCTGTGTCCCAGAGAAATCAGATACTCTACGGCAAGTTCTGCCACCTTACTGCCATCACAGGTCACTTCATCCACATCATGGTTTGTGGGATTCCGGTTGATGGATACCACATTTTTGAACTTCTTTTTCAGCTTGACCAACACTTCTCTGGCACATTTTCCAATCACCACCAGTCCGTCTATTCTGCTGCTTTCTGCTGTCATATTATCCAGCAATTGATCCAGATTCACTGCCCTGCACCTTCGCTCATTGGACAACACCGGCATATACCAAACATTGGAAAGAATACAGAACTGGCTGTGTATTTCCGTCTCTACAATGCGAAGCAGCTCTGAGAAAAAAGGATCTGTCTGGGCAGACTCTGTTCTTGTCATCAAAACACCGATGGAACATGTCTTTTCATTGGTACTGCGCACACCCATTTTCAGATTTCGTGCTGCCTCATTTGGCACATAATTCATATCTATGGCGGTTTTCCAGATTAAATTCCTCTTTTCCGGAGAGGAACAGCGGTAGTTTGGGTTGTTCAACACCCGTGAAACCGTAGACTCGGAAACACCTGCCTTTTCCGCAATTTTTTTCAGTGTGGACATATATTCCTCTCTTTTCCGCACCATACCGATCCAACCAGATCAGAACTTCCTTAAATGAAATCTCCGAAGGTACTGCTCTCTCCATTTGGTCCGGACACCTGTGCTACATATGCAACTGCTTTTTCCACAGACAATTCAGTATCTGTCACCCAGTCACTGTAATAGGCACGATCTTCCGCAAAAACACTGGTATCAATATCTGCACCAACTGCAAACAATACCACAATCCCTGCCTCATTCAAGTGGTGGATGACCTCTGCCGGATGATCCTTTCGTTTCGGCACATACAGATAAGTGTGTCTTCCCATGTTGTACAGCTGCTTTTCTACTTTTGCCACAAATGCCTCTGTAATACCTGCCTTACCCAGAGGGAACTCTATAGTAACGGCACGCTGTCCTTTCCAGCTGCTTCTGCTTTCCCGGTCAACCTGTTCTCTGACATCATTTCCCTTGTACTCTGACATCTCTGTGACCACGCCACAGGCTGCCGTCATATTGGTGATACGATCAATGAGAATCAGTTCCCCCATGGTCTTATGTCTGGCAAATAAATCTGCTGCCACACCATCTGCAAACGTCAGACGGCACAATGCAATTTCATTCTTTTCTAGTTGATTGGTTTGTTTTTTTTCACCGCTGTTTACATCAATGGCATATCGAATCTCTGTCACAGTACCTGGAATCTGCTTGGTGCCCAATTTCACATAAAAATTTTTTCCGGGTTCCAATGGCACATCATCCATCCACAGCAATGTGGCTTCTACAGAAGACACCACAGAAATTCCTGTATCAATAGTCAACACACAACCTCTGGATACATCCACCTCCCTGTCTAACTGAATGGTCACCGGCTGTCCGGCAAATACTTCCTCCACACTCCGATCTGCCACATGAATACTCTTCACATGGGCCTTTTCATTGCTTGGCAATGTGGTCACTTCTGCACCTACCCGTACAGTACCTGCTTCCACCTGCCCCTGAAATCCTCTAAAGGTATGGTTGGGTCGGCACACTCTCTGTACTGGCATGTAAAATCCCTGTTCCTTGTTGTTTGTCTGAATGTCCACCTGCTCCAGATAGGACAGCAGTGCAGGACCTTGATACCAGAGCAGACGATCTGACTTCGTAGTCACATTATCTCCCTCTGTGGCAGAAACTGGAATCGCCACAATGTTCTCTAATTTCAGTTCTTCTGTCAGTTCCTGGATCTGCTCCGTAATCTCCTGAAAACGACTTTCCTCATAATCCACCAGGTCCATCTTGTTTACCGCAAAGACAAAATACCGGATTCCCATGAGAGCACAGATTCTGGCATGTCGTCTAGTCTGTACCAGCACTCCCTGTCTGGCATCCACCAGAATCACCGCCAAATCAGCAAAAGATGCGCCCACTGCCATGTTTCTCGTATATTCCTCATGTCCTGGGGTATCTGCTACAATAAAGCTGCGGTTATCTGTGGTAAAATACCGATATGCCACATCAATGGTAATTCCCTGTTCCCGCTCTGCCATCAGTCCGTCTAACAGCAGGGAATAGTCGATTCGTCCCTCTCTGCTTCCTACCTTAGAATCCAGTTCCAATGCCTTTTCCTGATCGGTGTACAACAGCTTGGAATCATATAGAATATGTCCGATCAGAGTGGACTTTCCATCATCTACACTTCCGCATGTAATAAATTTTAATAGGCTCTGCATTTTAGAAATAGCCCTCCCTTTTTCTTCTCTCCATACTGCCAGCTGCTTCATTGTCAATGACACGGCTGGTACGCTCACTAGACACGGCACTGAGCGTTTCCTCAATAATGGCATCCAGTGTATCTGCATCAGATTCCACACCACCGGTCAGTGGATAACAGCCCAGTGTACGGAACCGCACCTTTTTCATCTGAACCTCTTCTCCCGGCAGTAAACGCATCCGGTCATCATCTACCATGATGATGTTGCCATCTCTGTATACCACTGGACGTTCCTTTGCAAAATACAAAGAAGGAATTTCGATGTTTTCCTGACGAATATACTGCCAGATGTCCTTCTCTGTCCAGTTGGACAATGGGAAGACACGTACTTCTTCTCCTTTGAACAATCTGGTGTTAAACAACTTCCACATCTCCGGTCGCTGGTTTTTCGGATCCCATGCATGAGCAGAATTTCGGAAAGAGAAGATACGCTCCTTTGCCCGGGATTTTTCCTCATCTCTTCTGCCTCCTCCAAAAGCTGCAGTGAATCCATAGTGATCCAGTGCCTGTTTCAATGCCTGTGTCTTCATGATATCCGTATAAGCAGAACCATGGTCAAATGGATTGATGCCCTGGGCACGACCTTCCTCATTGGTGTAGACCAGCATTTCCAAACCATGCTTTTCTGCCACATGATCTCTGAATGCGATCATCTCCTTAAATTTCCATGTAGTGTCCACATGCAAGAATGGAAAGGGCGGTTTCTCCGGGTAAAAGGCCTTCAAAGCCAGATGCAGCATCACCGAACTATCCTTTCCGATGGAATACAGCATCACCGGCTTTTCACATT
This sequence comes from uncultured Eubacteriales bacterium, assembly GCA_900321525.1. GTDB lineage: Bacteria > Bacillota > Clostridia > Lachnospirales > Lachnospiraceae > UBA2942. The sequence continues at coordinate 2,854 of ONWL01000033.1, read as the reverse complement.
CTGCCGCCACCTCTCTCATAATATAAATTGCTTCTGCTTCCAATTCATCCAAATGTGTTAACTTTCCCACAATCGTTACCTCTCTGCTTTAATATTGATTTGACTCCTTTGCATTAACCTCTATAGTCTGAGTCTGCCCTGCCGGATTGGTGACCGTCCATGTGCGGATTGCCCCTTTCTTGCTGACAGAAAGGGTACTGCCTCTGCCTCCCATATCTGCCCCTAAGAAGAACTGGATGGCGCCGGTATGACACTCTTTCAGGCAAGAGGTACACCCCCAGCAGTCCTTTTCTCTTCGAATGACTGCACGGTTGTCTGCATCCCACTTAATCAGATTGCCCGGACAGACTTCAATGCATCTTCCACAGCCCACACAGTTTTTCTGATTGATTCGTATACTCATAAGTTCTCTCCATTTCTGTGGATTCTGTCTCAAACCGTATCCACACTCTCTGCTTCCGATGGACTATTGTAGTTCCCGATACAGAATTTTCAGTTCTCCATTTTCCATACGGGAGTTCACATATTTCAGCCAGTCATTGCTTTTTTCCGGATAATCCATATTTTCCGCAAAACTGTGCCAGCGTGTTTCCTGTCTGGCGCCTAAATGGGCAATCACTGCCAGACAGACGGTCAGCCGCTCTCTGATCTCATAAATCTGCATCAGATCGTCCATATCTGCTGCGGACAGTTGTTCCAAATCCTTCTGCAATGCTGTAATCCGCTGCTTTGCAATGTCTAATCCGCTCTGGTTGAACTGATATCCAGTGCTGATGCCTCCTGCATATTGATCCATGATCTTCTGCATGGTCTCCTCTAACTGCTCAATGGTCAACAGGGAAGGCTTGCGGTTTAAGTAAGATTCATATTCTGCCAGCTTCTCTGCCTCTTCCAGAGACAATGCATCCTGCCCTGTACGTTGTGCAAATCCTGTTTCCGATTCTTCCTGCTGCTCTGCCAGAAAACGGATGATGGCTTCTGCCGCAATCTCTCCCTCTGCCAGTGCGCCTGTCACATATTTCTGAGGGGCACCTCCTGCCACATCTCCCGCAGCATACAATCCCTGAATGGTGGTGGCTCTGTCATCCTCCACCCAGTATCCGCTGGCAGTATGACCGCCTACGATATATGGCTCCGTTCCTTCGATTTCTACATTCTCCTCAGAAGGACCTTTCCCGGCTTCCAGCCATTTCAGTGTCTGACTGGGTGCCATGTTCAGGTATGCTTTATATAAATCCTGCTCCTGCTCTTTGGAGATCTCCTGTGTCCGCAGGTAGCAGGGACCCCGTCCCTGTCTGTTTTCCATCACCGTGCCGTATACACGTTCCGATGTGGCAATGCCGTACTGTGTCTCGTATACCGTTCCTTCTGCATTCACCTGCTTTGCGCCTACCCCCTGTGCAATGGTTCCGGTAGGGGCAATGGTGTCCTTACAACGCAGGGCGATAAACCGCATCTCAAAAGTGGTCATTTCCGCACCTGCACGAATGCCCATGGCATAGCCTGCGCCGGTATTAAAAGGTGGATACCACATCTTGTGTCTGGAAAAGCCCGGATTGTTTGGCCGGTACAGTCCGGCCGCTCCACCTGTAGCAATGAGCACTGCCCTGGCTTCCAGTATGTAACACACTTCTTCATTGACATCAAATCCATAGGCACCATAGATTCGATTGTCCTTTACGATATAATCGGTAATGTTCACATGATTCAATATCTGCACATTCTCCTGGGAAGCTGCCGCCTCTGCCAGAATCAGCTTGATGTTCTCTCCATTGATCTTGATGTTCCGGTTTCCTCTTGCCACATACCGTCCCTGTTCATCTTTCAGAATGACCAGCCCTAACTGCTCCATCACCTCTGTCACATGGTTCAAACGCTGTGACATAGACAACAGCAGATCCTCTCTCACAATCTGGTCTGCATCCTTCTTGGCATATGCCACGTAATCTTCCGGCTTTCGACCTTCTGTAATATAGGCGTTGATGGCATTCACCCCTGCTGCCAGACAGCCACTGCGCTTGATGTTTGCCTTTTCTGCAACCAGCACAGATAAATGAGGGGCCTTTCCCAGGGTGTATGCCGCAAAACACCCTGCAGTTCCCCCTCCTATGATCAATACATCTGTTTGCTTCCGTCTTACTTCCATCTTTGTATCTCACCTTTCTGTAGCTGTTGTGTCACTCCTGTGATATCGCAAAATGACAGCGTATGCAGATTTCATTCACTTTTTATAAATATATAAAACCCATCTGTTTGATATGATATTAATTGATTTTCCTATGATTTGTCAATCACATAAGAGGGGTTGTTTTTGCAAACGTTTGCACGAGAGCGCAAAAAAACTGCAAAACCACTGCCATTTTTCAGGCATATGATTTTGCAGATGCTTGAACGACTGAAAAATACTGGCTTCAATAAATGATGCACTGATATCCTTTTACATAAAAAATATATCATAGTTATAAAGCATTGTCACCGGTTTCCATAGTTCTTATACGAACACATTCCTCAACATTAGATATAAAAATTTTACCATCACCTACTTTACCGGTATATACTGTTTCCTGAATCAATACCAGAAGACTATCTACTTGATTATCAGGTACAACAATCATCAAATAGACTTTTGGGAGAGTATTCATCATCACTTCATTTCCTCTGTGATATGCGATCCAACCATGCTGATTTCCACAACCGCTCACTTGATAAACAGTAACTCCCTTAACACCGGCTTCAATCAATTTTTCTTTGAGCAATTCTAATTTTTCCTGTCGAAAAATAATTTCAATTTTTTTCATTTTAATCTCCATTCCGCCGCCTTTGGCTTGCGGCACAAATAGTAATGAAAGTATCG
>ONWL01000010.1:15497-20290 GCA_900321525.1 uncultured Eubacteriales bacterium | reverse complement strand
ATGGAAAATCTGTATTGGAACAATATGAGCTGGAATTTACCAATGTGCGCCGGGGGCGTGGCTGCCTGATTTTAGATGGAGCAGAGGGACAGACTTATCGGCTGGCAGAATACAGTGGTTCCAAGGCGCATCTGGAACTGGAACAGGCAATCCTGAATGATCTCTGGCAGGATGGCAATCTTCTGGTGGAACGATGCATTCCCAATCGGGCAGGTTGTCTGTATAGTCTGAACCGGGAGCAGACGGGATATGTGCTTCGCTATTTTGTAGAAGGAAATGAGTGCAGTACAGCCAGCCAGGTCGATCTATGCAATGCAATGAAGGCACTGGCACAGTTTCACTTGCGGATGCGTAAATTTCGGTGTGCCCAGATCACGCAAAAGGAAGGATTTGCAGGGATGCCCCTCTATGAAGAATATGGACGGCATTTACGGGAACTGCATCGGGTCAGTGCCTATCTGAGGAGAAAAAAGAAAAAAAATCATTTGGAGCGTCGTATGGAAGAAACCATTCAGTCGGTCATCAGGCAGGGAAAGGAAGCACTGGAAGCATTGGAAGGTACATCTTACCGACAGATCTATGACCAGTGTGTGGCAGAAGGCAGAATCTGTCATGGCAGGTATCATTATCATCATGTGCGTTTTTCTGAAAAAGGAACCGTTCTCACCGGATTGGAACATTGTTGTGTGCAGGTGCAGATCGTGGATATTTACCAATTTCTTCGAAAAGCAATGGAAAAATGTGGATGGTCAGTGTCAGTAGGGGAACAGCTGTTGGAAGCCTATGAAACGATACTGCCTTTGTCAGCAGAAGAGCGGCAGATTCTTGCCTGCATGCTGCAGTTTCCGGAGAAATATTATAAGCAGGTGAACTATTACTACAACACCAGAAAAACATGGATTTCTGCCAAAAGTCTGGAAAAACTGGAAAAAGCAGTCTGCCAGCAGATACAGCGTGCCACATTTGCAGAGACCATTGCAAAGCCCTTGAAAAATAATAATGTTTTTTAAATGGTCACAAAATTTACATTGCAGAAAGAGAAAAGAGGGGGTATACTGGGCATAGAGAAAACGTATTCACAAGAAAAAAAGGAGACTTAGCGAATACGATTGGAGGTTTGAAATGCGCAGTAGTAAGACAAAAGATATGACAGTGGGTTCCCCTCTGAAACTGATTCTGGAATTTTCCATTCCACTGGTATTTGGACAGTTGTTCCAGCAGTTGTACAATCTGGTGGACACCATGATCGTGGGAAAGTTTCTGGGGCAGAGTGCGCTGGCCGGCGTAGGCGCCACCGGTTGCTTATGCTTTTTGATTCTGGGATTTTGCGGCGGTCTGTGTGCCGGTTTGTCCATACCGGTTTCACAGGCATTTGGCGCAAAAGATCATCAGCTGATGCACCGTTACGTGGCAAACAGCATCTATACCAGCGGTTTTTTTGCAATATTGATTGCAGTGTTGACGTCCATTTTGTGTCATCCCATTTTGCGTTTGCTGCAAACACCGTCAGATGTATATGAATATGCGTATTCGTATCTGATCGTGATTTTTATTGGCATTCCCTTTACTGTGCTGTACAATATGACAGCCTCCCTGCTGCGGGCAGTGGGGGACAGTCGGACACCGGTGATTTTTCTGGTCATTGCTTCTCTGCTGAACATTATATTAGACCTGTTATGCATTCTGGTATTCCATATGGGAACCATGGGAGCCGCTGTGGCAACTGTAGCATCTCAGGCGGTTTCCGGTATTGCCTGTGTCATCTATATCATCAAGCGGTTTGATGTACTCCATCCGGCAGGAGAGGAGTGGAAATTCAGCATGCCGCATATTGGCCGTCTGTGTTACATGGGCATCCCTATGGGCCTGCAGTTGTCCATTACCGCCATAGGCAGTACCATTTTGCAGGCATCTGTGAACATGTTAGGCTCTTTCTATGTGGCAGCTGTCACAGCCGGTATTCGGATTTCTATGGTTTTTATGTGTGCATTTGACGCAGTGGGAACGGCAATGGCTACCTTCTGTGGTCAGAATGTAGGGGCAAAGAAGTTTGACCGTCTCAACAAAGGGGCGCTGGCAGGTATCTTTATGTGTGCCATCTATTGTGTGTTTGCCTTTGCGGTGATGAATCTGTTCTCCCGTCAGATATCCATGTTGTTTCTGGACAAACCGGATGAGCAGATTTTAAGCTGTATCAGACAGTATGTATTCTGGAACAGTGCCATGTATCTCTTTCTGGTGTTCATCAATATTTTCCGCTATGGCATTCAGGGCATGGGCTTTTCCAATGTGGCCATGTTTGCCGGTTTCTTTGAACTGGCCGCAAGAGGTGTGGTCGCATTATACTTTGTACCGAAGTTCGGGTTTGATGCAGTCTGCTTTGCCAATCCCGCAGCCTGGATTGCAGCGGATCTGTTCCTGATTCCCGCATTTCTCATTGTCAAGAAACGATTGGAGCGAAAATTCGGACAAGGCTGAATTTGGAAGAAAAAAGTAAGATTTAGATGTGATACGCAGTTGTCATTGCAAGAAAAATCTGATAAAATGAGGGTAAGCATGGCGATTGTGCAATTGTTTAGCTGCTGCTGATGCAGAAAGGAGCCGATCGCTGAATCTTAGTGTTTTATACGAGGAGGAATGAAATATGGGTTTGATTAGTGCAGCATTGGCATCCGCATCCAGCGTACTGTCCGATTCCTGGAGAGATTATTTTTACTGTGATTCCCTTTCTACAGATGTTCTGGTGGCAAGAGGACACAAGAGAGAGAAGGATAAGCTGTTCAAGAAAAGCAGTGACAGCAACGTGATCTCCAATGGTTCTATCGTCTGTGTGGCAGATGGACAGTGTATGCTGATTGTGGATCAGGGGAAGATCGTAGATGTGTTTGGTGGTGTGACAGCCGCAGAGCAGAGAGTTTACTATGTGAATATTAAGGAATTGATCGGCAATAAGTACGGAACTGTGACACCGGTGCCATTCCGTGTGGTAGACCAGAACATTGGTCTGGATGTGGACATTTCCATCCGTTGTCATGGGGAGTATTCCTACCGCATCAGCGATCCGCTGTTGTTCTATGTGAATGTATGCGGCAATGTATCTGAGACATATCGGAGAGATCAGATTGACAGCCAGTTAAAGAGTGAAGTGCTCACTGCCATGCAGCCGGCATTTGCCAGAATTTCTGAGATGGGCATCCGTTACAGCGCATTGCCGGGACGCACCACAGAACTGTCTGAGGCCATGAACGCAGAGTTGTCTGAGAAATGGGGCAAGATCAGAGGTCTGGAGATTGTATCTTTCGGTGTCAGCTCCGTCACTGCATCCAAAGAAGACGAAGATATGATCAAGGAGATGCAGAAGACCGGTGCATTCCGCAATCCAAATATGGCAGCGGCCTATATGGTCAATGCCCAGGGTGAGGCCATGAAGGCAGCCGCAAGCAATGCGAATGGTGCTATGATGGGATTTGCAGGGTTAAACATGGCAGCAGGTGCAGGCGGTGTAGATACCAACGCACTGTTCCAGGCAGGGGCATCCCAGCCGCAGCAGCAGCCGGTACAGCAGAATGTCCAGCCACAGCAGGCAGAAGGATGGACTTGTTCCTGTGGTGCCACAGGCAATACCGGAAACTTCTGTGGACAGTGTGGTGCAGCCAAGCCAGTGGCTATGAAGCCGGCTGGCAGCTGGACTTGTTCCTGTGGTCAGGTAAATGAAGGAAACTTCTGTTCTGCATGTGGCAGCAAGAAGCCGGAATCCACTACCTGGACCTGCTCTTGTGGTCAGGTAAATGAAGGAAACTTCTGTCCAGTATGTGGAAATAAGAAGCCGGAATAAATCGGTCATACATAACATGAAAAGAAAACCTCCGAGGAGACAGATCGTCTTCCTTCGGAGGTTTTGGCATACCTGTTGCAGTGTCTGGTGCCTAAAACTGTATAAGCCCTACGGATTGCTCCACAGCACTGCTGTTCACGCAATCCTACAGGTATTCGCATTTCGGTCTGTGGACCTGCATGCTCATACCTGTTGCAGTGTCCAACGTCCGAGGACCGCCTCATGCAAGCATGGCGGTTCCTCGGAAGCTGTCCACCGGCTTATAAAGTAAATTGTGAATTGTATAATTCGTAATAAAAACCGTGTTGGCACAGCAGGGTTTCGTGGTTGCCTTGTTCGATGATTTGGCCGTCTTTTAAAACCAGAATGATGTCGGCGTTTTGGATGGTGGACAGGCGGTGTGCCACGATGAAGCTGGTGCGTCCTTTCATCATGGCTGCAAAGGCATTCTGGATCTTCCATTCGGTACGGGTGTCGATGGAAGAGGTGGCCTCATCTAAAATCAGCATAGGCGGCAGGTTTAACATGACTCTGGCGATACACAGAAGCTGTTTCTGTCCCTGAGACAGGCTGCCTCCGTCTTCTCCAATGAATGTATCATATCCCTGCGGCAGACGGCGGATAAATCCTTCTGCGTGGGCAGCACGGACTGCCTGTCGCAATTCTTCTTCTGTGGCATCCGGTTTTCCTATTAGCAGATTTTCTCGTATGGTACCGGCTTTGAGCCAGGTTTCCTGCAAGATCATACCAAAGTTTTCCCGCAGGCTCCGTCTGGTGATCTGACGGATTTCCCGATCGTCGATGTGGATGGTACCGCTGTTCACATCATAAAACCGCATCAGCAGATTGATCAGGGTACTTTTGCCACTTCCGGTAGGTCCCACGATTGCCACACGCTGACCGGGCTGTACCTGTAAGTTGAAATCCTCGATCAGCTTTTGTTCCGGCAGGTAGGAGA
>ONWL01000010.1:0-15492 GCA_900321525.1 uncultured Eubacteriales bacterium | reverse complement strand
TGCTCCGGCTGGTAGGAGAAAGATACATGGGAAAAATTCACCTTTCCAGCGGCTTCCTGTAACACAAATGCATCCGGTGCATCCGGTGTCTGTGCCGGTTCTTCGATCAATTCTAAAATTCTGCCTGCGCACACAAGGGCATTTTGCAGTTCTGTGATCACACCGGAAATTTCATTAAAAGGTTTGGTATACTGGTTAGCATAGCTTAAGAAACAGGATAAGCCGCCAATGGTCAGTCTGCCCTGTATGGCAAAAAAGGCACCGGTGATGCCCACACCGGCATAAACCAGGCTGTTCACAAAACGAGTGGCAGGGTTGGTAATGGAAGAAAAAAAGGTGGCTTTCAGAGAATGTTCCTGAAGCTGTTCGTTGATCTCATCAAACTGTGCGGTGACAGGTTCTTCCTGGCTGTAGGCAGCCACAACTTTTTGTCCTGTGATCACCTCATCGATGAGAGCTGTCTGTTTGCCTCTTGCCTCAGACTGCAACTGAAACATGGAGTGAGTTCGGTTTGCAATGAAACCTGCTACAAACAAAGACACGGGTGTAATGAAGACAACCACGCATGTAATACCAGGGTGGATAGACAGCATAAATAAAATCGTGCCTAAAATGGTGATCACACCGGTAAACAACTGGGTAAAGCCCATCAGCAGTCCGTCGGCAAACTGGTCTACATCTGCGATGACACGACTCACCAGATCCCCACTGGAATGGGAGTCCACATACTTAAGAGGCAGCTGCTGAATTTTTGCCATGGCATCATTGCGGATGTCTCTGGACACAGAGTAGCTGATTTTGTTGTTGCATAGATTCATCAGCCATTGGGCAGCAGCAGTCAATAAAATAACCACGATGGCTTTGGAAAGAATCTGAATGAGTTTTGTGAAATTCACCTGACCGGAGGTCACGATACAGTCCACGGCCTGACCGGTGAGTACAGGCAGGTATAGAGTGGTGATCACAGTGACCACAGCCAGAAGCAGAGACACAATCAGCAACATCCAGTACCGGCGGATATATTGTAACACCTTTCCTAAGGTAGTACGATTTCTGGTAGAAAACATAAAAACTCCTTTTTGTTAAGATACATTATATAGGCAATTGCGAAACTCTTTTGTTAGATCAGAAAACAGCCTGTTCATCAGAAATTTATATTGATAGGGCTGGAAACAAAGTCTGTTTACGTACTGGCAAGAAAAGCAAATATGGCTTTCATAAGAAAGTTCAAGAACTTTCATTAGTGCCGACAAGGAAGGCAAATATGTTTTTTGAAGACTCTTGAAAACGTCGGTACCTGCTTTTTGGAGCGGATAGCGAACAAAAAGGTTAGTATCCGTTACGTTTTCACTGAAGCGAAAGCGTGTCTGAAAAAAACATATTGCGTACGCAGACGGCACTTCAAGAAGGCAAGTGCGTGTCTTTGAAAGACATATTGCGAACGAAGACAGTACGTATAGATACCTACCTGCCCTATCAATATAAATTTGGTGCGAGGCGTTGGGTGCCATAGTTTCGCAATTCCCTATTGCCTGTGTTTAGCGGGTCTGTGACGCATAAATCTCCTGATAAACAGGGCAGTTTTGCAACAGTTCTTCATGGGTGCCGATGCCTGCCATATGTCCTTCCTCCAGCACGATGATCTGATCGGCGTGCATCAGGGAAGAAGCACGCTGGGACACCAGAAAGATGGTGGGATTGCCCGGCAGTGTCCGAAGTGCCTGTCTCAGTCTGGCATCGGTGGCATAGTCCAGTGCAGAGGTGCTGTCATCCAGAATCAGGATTTCCGGCTGCCGCACCAGTGCCCGGGCAATGGACAGACGTTGTCTTTGTCCACCGGACAGGTTTTTGCCTCCGGCGGTCAGATAGTGATCCAATCCTTTTGGAAAACGATTCACGAATTCAGATGCTTGTGCCAGTTCCAGTGCAGTCTGTATTTCTTCGTCTGTGGCATCTTCCTTTCCACGGCGGATGTTGTCACGTATCGTTCCCTGAAATAAGATGGCTTTTTGTTGGACAATGCCGATTTTTTTTCGTAGTATTTCTTTTGGATACTGCTGTACCGGAATGCCATTTAACCGGACAGTTCCGGCAGTCGCATCATAAAATCTGGGAATCAGGCTGACCAGCGTAGACTTGCCGGAACCGGTACCACCGATGATGCCGATGGTCTGTCCTTTTTTGGCGGTAAAGCTGATGTGGGAGAGAGATTCCGCTCCCCCTTCTGCATAAAGTACATCCACATCGGAAAAGCAGACGGCTTCCTTTGAGGATGGCTGAGGAGAAAGGGTGTGTGCAGCAGTTCCTTTGGAAACAGCATGGTAACCAGTCTCTGCCAGTAGTGTATCCGGAAACTGCTGGGAAACCGGAGTATCCAGAACTGCTGATACACGGGTGGCGCAGGCACAGGCTTTGGTAATGCTGATGATCAAATTGGCCAGTTTGATTAGTTCTACCAGAATCTGTGACATGTAATTGACCAGAGCCACCACTTGTCCTTGTGTCAAAACTCCGCCTTCCACCTGCCATGCGCCGGTGTAAATGAGAATCAGTAATGCGGCGTTGAGAATGATATAGGTCACCGGATTCATAAGTGCGGAGATTCGTCCCACAAATAACTGGGTGCGGGTCAACAGCTCGTTGCTTTCCGCAAATTCTGTCAATTCGTCTTCTTCTTTATGAAAGGCACGAATGACACGAATGCCGTTTAAGTTTTCTCTGGTTATGCCCAGGATACGGTCTAAGCGTGTTTGAATCTTCTGATATAGCGGCATGGTGAACAGCATAATGCCGAAGACCACCACAGACAAAATAGGGATCACCACCACAAAAATCAGTGCCGCTTTTATGTCGATGGTAAATGCCATGATCATAGCGCCAAAGACAATAAAAGGGGAGCGGAGAAATAAGCGCAGTGTCAGGTTGACGCCATTTTGAATCTGGTTCATGTCACTGGTCATTCTGGTAATCAGGGTGGATGTTCCGATGGTGTCCAATTCAGAAAAAGACAGCTCCTGAATGTGGGCAAACAGGGCATGTTTGACTTTGGCAGCGAAACCGGTGGCGGCTTTGGCACTGAAATATTGGGCAGTAATGGAACAGGTCAGTCCGATCAAAGCCAGTCCAACCAGAAGCAATCCACTGCGAAGGACAGAGGTACTGTCCTGCTGGCGTATGCCGTTATCAATCATGGCTGCAATGACAAGAGGAACGAACAGTTCGAAGGATGCTTCCAGTAGTTTAAATAAAGGACCGAAGATACATTCTTTTTCATATCCTTTCATATAGACAAGTAACTTTTTCATAACATATTTACAAGCAATCTGTCGGAACAGATTATTTGCTTTCACCTCCGTGTTGGGTTGTTTGACATTCCCATCGTAACACAGAACCATCAGAATGTCCATTGTGTGAAAATACGTTGTCACAAAAAATAGAACTGGACTTTTTGGCAATCCTGTTTCATAATAGAAAAGGCTGTGGGCAGTGAGACAGAAAAAACACTGGAATCCATCAGCCTGTTACGGCATCGATAGATTTTGGTGAGAAATCTATTGTAGACAATTGCGAAACTTTTTGGCAGAACAGAAAACAGCCTGCATATCAGAAATTTTTTAAATAAAAATTTGGGAAAGGCGTTCGACATCATGGTTTTGCAATTATTTGGAAATTCGTGAAAACGAAAAGAAATATTGGAGGTAATAAAATGAAGTATGTCATCGTGTTAGGCGACGGAATGGCAGATGAGCCAATTGCCCAGTTAGATGGTAAAACTCCGTTGGAATATGCAAAGACCCCTGTGATGGACGCATTGTCCCCAGTTTCAGAGATTGGTATGGCAAGAACGGTGCCGGTAGGCATGAAGCCAGGCAGTGATACCGCCAATCTGGCAGTGCTGGGGTATAATCCTCGTCAGTATTACACCGGACGTTCTCCACTGGAAGCATTGAGCATTGGGGTAGACATGAAGCCAACAGACATTGCACTGCGCTGTAATATTGTGACCATCTCTGAGGAAGAGGGAATTCCATTTGAGGAGCGTACCATCATCGATCACAGTTCCGGGGAAATTTCCACAGAAGATGCGGCAGTACTGATCCAGGCAGTCAAAGAAGTATTTGAAAATGAGACCTATCAGTTTTATGTAGGTACCAGCTATCGGCATCTGCTGATCTGGAATCATGGTCAGGTAGTAGAACTGGCACAGCCTCATGATCATTTGACAGAAGTCATCGGACCATATCTGCCTTCTGATCCGGTGTTATATGATATGATGAAGCGCAGTTATGATATTTTAAACAATCACCCCATCAATGTGGCAAGAGCAGCAGCAGGGCTCAATAAGGCAAACTGTCTCTGGTTCTGGGGGGCAGGTACCAGACCGGCATTGGATGACTTTACCGGCAAGACCGGATTAAAGGGTGCCATGATCTCTGCGGTAGACTTGTTAAAGGGCATTGCCATCGGCGCAGAGATGAAAGTCATCGAGGTAGAAGGCGCCAACGGCGGATTGCATACCAACTACGAAGGAAAAGCAGCAGCTGGCGTAAAGGCACTGTTGGAAGATAACTGTGATTTTGTCTACATTCATGTAGAAGCACCAGATGAAATGGGTCATCAGGGAAGTGTAGAGCGAAAGATTCAGGCCATTGAAAATCTGGATGGTCGTGTCATCGCACCGGTGAAGGCGGGATTAGATGCAGCAGGGGTGCCATACCGTATGCTGATCATGCCGGATCACCCAACCCCGATCCGCTGCCGTACCCATACCCCAAATCCGGTTCCCTATCTGTTGTATGACAGTACCAGACCGGTGGACAATGGCGGTCTCATCTACTGCGAAAAAGATGCAGAGAAGAGCGGCATCCTGGTAGAAGACGGATACCGTATGGCAGAGAAACTGTTTCAGAAAGATTGAAGAAGCAGTATTTGAGGATAAGATTTGAATAGACCATTGGGAAACCATGGAACGAAACACCCTGCAGTCAGAAATTTCTGATGTGAAGGCTGTTTTGGGTTCTGTTCAAAGGAATTCGTAGTGGTTGTATCGTTTGGGTGTTGAAAGGAAAGTTATGTTACCATATTTAATTGTGTTTTTGATTTCTATGGTGCCGTTGGCAGAACTGCGTGTGGCGATCCCTTATGCAGTGGGCATGAAGCTGGATCTGGTGCCATCTTATATCGTTGCCATCATCGGCAATATGCTGCCGGTTCCGTTTATCTACCTGTTTGCCAGAAAGGTATTAGAGTGGGGCGCAGATAAGCCGGTGATCGGCGGATTCTTTACCTGGTGCCTGAAAAAGGGAGAAAAGGGTGGAGAAAAGCTCACTGCCAAGGCAGGCAGAGGTCTGTTTGTGGCATTGTTATTGTTTGTAGGCATCCCCCTTCCCGGTACAGGGGCATGGACAGGGACACTGGCAGCCAGTTTCCTGAACATGGGCTTTAAGCGCAGCGCCATTGCGGCCATGCTTGGGGTCATGCTAGCTGGTGTGATCATGGGTCTGGCAAGCGCCGGTGCATTTGGCGCGATCTGGGCAGCACTTGGATAAACAGGAACGTTACAAAACGGAGAGAACAAAAAAGCAACGAATGGATTTTGTTTTGAGAACAAAATCCATTCGTTGCTTTTGCTTTGTGTCATAACAAGTCTTACGATGCAGAAAAATTCTGTTTTGGTTTTGGGGTTGACAATAGAGGTGAAATGCGCTATAGTAAAAATACCAAGTGTACTAACATGAATAGTACACTTGGTTAAAACAAGGGAATTTGGTTGTCCATCGGTGCTGCGCAGACCGAAGGGGCAGCCGGGTGTCAAACAGAAGCGAGGCGAGGGAAAATATGTTTCAAGTGGATATTATGTCCAGAGTGCCTGTGTATGAACAGATTGTAGAGCAGTTGGAACAATTCGTTCTGACTGGCGTGATGAAGGAAGGCGACAAACTGCCTTCTGTCCGTGCCCTGTCCATGCAGTTGGTGGTCAATCCCAATACCATTCAAAAAGCCTATTCAGAACTGGATCGCAGAGGCCTGATTCGCTCTGTGCCTGGCAGAGGATGTTTTGTCACAGAGGAGGCGTTGCACATTGCATCAGGAAAGAAGAAGGAACAGTTGACCGATCTGATGGAATTGGTGAAGGAGCTGCTATATGCCGGTGTGACTAGAGAGGAACTCATGCAGGTAATCCAACAGGCAGCAACGGAAATCGGGAAGCAATAAGGAAGACCAGAAGGAGGAAACACAATGCTACAGGCAAATGGGGTCAGTAAAAAGTTTGAGGATACCCAGGCGTTGAATCGGGTAACCTGCCAGATTCCGTCCGGGTGTATTTATGGTCTGGTAGGTTCCAACGGTGCAGGAAAGTCTACACTGCTGCGGATGTTGGCAGGGATTTATCAGACAGATGAGGGGACTATTTTATTGGACGGACAGCCGGTATACAACAATCCGGCGGTCAAGGAACGAATCGTTTATGTATCAGATGAGTTGTTTTTTCTGCCGGGAGCCAATTTAAAGCGGATGGCAGATTTGTATGCATCTATCTATCGGAATTTCAGTTATGACCGGTTTCGGGAATTGCAGGAGACATTTGGATTGCCAGAGAACAAAGCAATTCAGAATTTTTCCAAGGGAATGAAGCGGCAGGCGGCAGTGATCATGGCACTTTCCGCAAGTACCGACTATCTGATTTTTGATGAGACATTTGACGGATTAGATCCGATCATGCGAAATCTGGTAAAGAGTCTGGTGTGTGAGGATGTGATCAACCGTGGTGCCACAGCCATCATTACGTCCCATTCTTTACGTGAGTTAGAGGACATCTGTGACCAGCTGGCCATGCTTCATTTAGGCGGCCTGGTATTAGAGAGTGAAGTACAGAATCTAAAGACCAGCCTGTTTAAAGTGCAGATTGCATTCAGAGAGGAATTTTCAGAGGCGGCATTCAAGGAACTGGATATTCTCCAGTATACACGGATGGGTTCTGTTGCCAGACTGATCGTCAGGGGAGACAGAGTACAGACACAAACTTTGTTGCAGCAGAAGAATCCATTGCTGTTAGACATTCTGCCACTGACATTAGAGGAAGTATTTACCTATGAGCTGGAAGCCGTGGGATATCAGTTTCAGGTCGTAGAGGAAGGGTAAGGTGGCAGGAGATGAAGACATGGTTTGATCGAAAGTTATATAAAGAAGGTCTGCGGCAGCTGCGGGTACCGGGTATCGTGTGCAGTGGCATTCTGGGGATCATCAGTATACTGGTGCTGTTGATTATTCAGATGGATCGAAGCAATTATGTGGATATACTACAGAACATAGACACCAGAATGATATATGGGTTTAACCCTATCTTGTATCTGATTCCATACGGACTGCCGGTGCTGATGATTTTAAAGCTGTTCCGGTTCCAGAATCAGAGAAATGGCAGTGATTTTTATCACAGCATTCCCCATACCAGAATCTGTCTGGGAATCAGTTATCTGGCAGCGGCACTGACCTGGATTCTGGGGATTTTGTGGGGATGCAGCTTGTTTACCGGATTGTTTGCACAGCTGCTTCCGGCCACGGATGTGTTGTGGGGAGAGTCCATCCGGTTCTTATTTCACAGTACTACAGCCAGTCTTCTGGCAGGGGCAGGGGTATTTCTGGCAGCCAGTGTGACCGGTACGTTATTTACCAATCTGGCAGCATCCGCCATGATCTTGTGTATGCCGGTATTGATAGAGCTTGTCATTGAGTTAAATGTGAAAGGCAGAGTGGATTATATCTATTCCCTGCACAACATTTTTCCATATATGTACAATACACTGTTTAATTATATGATTTGTGTAGTGTCAGATGGGTTTATGGGATACCGTTTTGGCAATACAGGTACCATTCATCTTCTGGGTTCCTGTCTGTATACCACCTGTCTGGCGGCAGTATTGTATGTGGCGGGGTTGATCCTGTTTCATAAGAGAAAGAGCGAAAGTGCGGGACAGCCGGCATCTGGAAGAAAGACCAGGGCACTGTTTCGGGTGTTGCCGGCATTTGCCATTACATTGATTCCTGTTAGTGTGATTTATCAGGGAGAAGCCCATGACGGCGTGGACTGGATGTGGATCGTGGCATTGTATGTGTTTGCGGTGATCCTCTATTTGCTCTATGAACTGTTCAGTACGGGAAAGTGGAAGAGTGCCCTCCAGTCTTTGAAAGGCATCTGGCTGCTGGTGGTACTAAACATTGCCACGCTGCTGGTTCTGGCAGGTATCACTTCTTATGTACAGCATGATATACCTTCTGCAAAACAGATCGATTCGGTCAGTGTGCTGGAGTGGTATGGATATGGGTATGGATACAGCTATTTCGATAACCAGATACAGGACATTCGTTTTTCCGGAGAAGAATGGAGCGAGTTTGCGTCAGAAGCATTGCAGGAAACCGTAGTCCGTGATCAGGAAATCGAAGAATACTGGAACAATACAGAAAACTGGGAGTACCAGAGTGAATGGTTTGATTTTACCAGACAGCCAGTGGTGATTCGTGCAGGACACAAGACCTTGTACCGGTATCTGTATCTGACGGATGCACAGCAGCAGAAGATGGAACAGATGATGAAAGACAATGAAGCATTCCGAAACACCTATATGACACTGCCGGATTTCAAGGGAGGCAGTGTGTGGATTCGTAATAATGAGGACATTGCGGTGGGGGATGCACAGGCATTTCGGGATACCTTCCAGCAGGAGATAGAAGCCGCCGGTTTTGAAAAGTGGTATGCTTATCTGGCTCATGAGGGAAATGGCTGGTTCAATGTCATATTTACAGATGCGGAAAACACAGAAAGGGTTTATATGCCAGTATCCAGAATGTTGACACCAAAGACCTATCAGACCTGTATCCAGTATCTCACAGAGCACAGCACCAGTGAATTGGAACCATCACAGAAAACGGCGCTGACCAAGCTGACACAGGGAAAGGTGGACAATGCGGATTTGTATATCCAGTTGGTTGATTTGAAGGCAGATATGGTACAGATTGATCAGTGGGTCGATTATCATTCGAATGTATATGAGGATGAACTGGTGTATTATGAGGGAGAGATAGACCCGGTTGCCTTTGCCGCACTGTTATCTGAGATAATGAAAGAAGGTGCGGATGAGACTTCCGGATATCTGCTGATGGTTTCCGGTGACATTTATGAGCCGCAACAGGGAGACACGGAACTGAATCTGGCCATCTACTTATCTGATGCGCAGGCGGAGAAGCTGATCACACTGTACAGAGAAAGTGGCGGCGATCTCATAGAGTATGGCGAATGATGACGGAAAGCTTTTTGGATGACAAATCAGATCTTCTGAAACAGGGTGTCAGGCAGAACAAAAGCGCGGCAAAATACAGGGAATATGACAGGGGCGCAGCAAGGGGAAGTGGATACGTTCTGGTTGACATCCCGGTTCTTTCGAGGTATCATATTGTATGACAAGAAAGCGAAAGTCATAAGACAAGCATATTTAGGAGGCAAACAATGTCAGAAGCAAAGATTTATTATCAGGCAGACTGTAACTTATCCCTGTTAGAGGGCAAGACCATTGCCATCATCGGATACGGAAGCCAGGGACATGCACACGCATTGAACTTAAAGGAGTCTGGATGCAATGTCATCATCGGTCTTTACGAAGGCAGCAAGTCCTGGGCAAAGGCTGAAAAGCAGGGCTTTGATGTGTATACTACAGCAGAGGCTGCAAAGAAGGCTGACATCATCATGATCCTGATCAACGATGAGAAGCAGGCTGATCTGTACAAGAACGAGATCGAGCCAAACCTGGAAGAGGGCAATATGTTAATGTTTGCCCATGGTTTCAACATCCACTTCGGATGCATCAAGCCACCGGCAAATGTAGACGTAACCATGATCGCACCAAAGGCACCAGGTCACACTGTTCGTTCCGAGTATCAGGCTGGTAAGGGAACTCCTTGTCTGATCGCAGTAGAGCAGGATTACACAGGCAAGGCACAGGACATCGCTCTGGCTTATGCACTGGGAATCGGTGGCGCAAGAGCAGGCGTTCTGGAGACTACTTTCAGAACCGAGACTGAGACAGACCTGTTTGGTGAGCAGGCAGTTCTGTGCGGTGGTGTATGCGCATTGATGCAGGCAGGTTTTGAGACACTGGTTGAGGCTGGTTATGACCCAAGAAATGCATATTTTGAGTGTATCCATGAGATGAAGCTGATTGTAGACCTGATCTATCAGTCTGGTTTTGCTGGTATGAGATATTCCGTATCCAACACGGCAGAGTACGGCGATTACATCACTGGTCCGAAGATCATCACAGAGGATACCAAGAAGGCGATGAAGAAGGTTCTGGCTGATATTCAGGATGGTACTTTTGCAAAAGATTTCTTACTGGATATGTCCGATGCAGGCCGTCAGGTACACTTCAATGCTATGAGAAAGCTGCATGCGGAGCATCCAGCAGAGCAGGTTGGCGCTGAAATCCGTAAGCTGTACAGCTGGAACAATGAGGCAGATCTGCTGATCAACAACTAATTTATTGAAAATAATAAGAGTCTGACATGATTTTGACGTGGAAGATTCCTATACAAAAAGAAACCGGAAGTCACAAAGGCTTCCGGTTTTGTTTTGGTATCATCGTTTTGCAATTACCTAACAGGTAAAAATCTATTTCCAATCGGTTAGTCTTCGCCGATTTTATAGCCCACACCCCAGACGGTAGAAATGATTTTGTCGGTGCGGGTGTCTTCTTTCAGCTTGTTGCGGAGACGGCGGATATGCACCATGACGGTATTATTGGCTTCGTACACTTCTGCATTCCATACATTTTTGAATATTTCATCTGTGGAGAATACTCTGCCCGGCTGGCTTGCCAGCAGATAAAGAATGTCAAATTCAATGGGAGTCAGTTTGATCTCTTCTCCATGTAATGTGACACGATGATTTTCTTTATTGATGCACAGTCCACGGAGTTCCAGCATAGGAGAAACGGCAGACGCCACTCCGTGAGGATTCAGCTGGGTGTACCGGCGCATCTGAGATTTCACTCTGGCAGACAGCTCCAGCGGATTAAAAGGTTTGCTCATAAAATCGTCTGCTCCACTGCTTAATCCAATGATTTTGTCCAGATCGCTATCTCTTGCACTGAGCATAATGATGGGAATATCCATGGTTTTGCGGATTTCCCGACACAATTCCAGTCCGTCAATTTCCGGGATAATCAGATCCAGAATGGCCAGATGAACGGTTTCTTCCTGTAACAGTTTCAGTGCCTGGGAACCAGTATGCGCTTTCAACACACGATATCCATCGCTGATCAGATAAATTTCGATCAGCTTTGTAATTTTCTTTTCGTCATCCACAACCAGTATTGTGTAAGTTTCCATAAGACCCCCTTATTCTTCCTGTTCAAAACTTTCGCACCAGATATTGAAAAATGTGGTAACGATTCAGGCCCCTTATTTTGCTTTGGCTCTGAATGGTTACAGAATGTGATTGCTCTGCACGGTACACTATAATAAAATTTTAAGGTTTTATCCGAAAAAGTCAATCCTTTTTCGACAAATATCTGCGTAAATTCCGCTAAAAAAACTGGATTTTGTCTGAATGGGACAGCGGTTTGGAACCATTCAGATGCTGGTTTGCTTTTGTCAAGCAAATTGCAAAAAAGGGAAAAATGTGCTATGCTACAAGCAATGGATTCTGCCTGTGGCAGAAAAGAACAGGAGGTAGTATCGTGCAGATTCAAACCGTTGCATTGATCGGAGCAGGAGCCATCGGTGCCTATTTCATTCCGGGGCTGGCACATACATTGGGAGAGGATTTCTGTGTGATTGCAGAAGGCACCAGAAAAGAACGACTGGAACAGGAAGGCATGTGTATCAATGGGGTACAGACATTCTTTTCTGTCAAGACCCCAGAGGAAGCAGGACAGCCGGATCTGGTGCTGATTGCCACAAAATATGGCGCATTAGAAGAGATTCGAGAAACGGTGCGCAGTCTGACCGGTCCACTTACCACTGTAATTTCTACTTTAAACGGCATCGACAGTGAAGAGATTTTGGCAGGAACCATTGGATGGGAACCGATTGTATATGGATTTATGCGTGTATCCGCAGTACGGACAGGCAATGTGGTTACTTATGGAAACAACAACAGAGGGTTGTATTTCGGGGAAACAGATGGTCGTTTATCCCCTCGTATACTGGCCATTGGGGATTTGCTGACCAAAGCAGAAATCCCTTATGTGGTGTCAGAGGACATTATCAAAGATCAGTGGTTTAAATATGCCTGCAACATTGCGGAAAATCAGTGTCAGGCAGTGCTGGGTGTTCCTTTTGGTTCTTTCCGGGATCATCCCCATGTGAACTTTGTCCGGCTCCATCTCATGCAGGAGTGCCTGAACGTGGCGGAGGCAAAGGGAATCCACATTCCGGACAGTGAGCTGGTGCGGCAGGAAGAAACTTTAAAGACTGTGCCATACTTAAATAAGACCTCTATGTTACAGGATATAGAGCAGGGACGTACCACAGAGGTAGAGATGCTCTCTGGTACGTTGATTCGCATTGCAAAGGAAGTACAGGTGCCGGTACCTTATAATGAACTGATCTACCATGCGATCCGTGCCATAGAAGACCGCAACGCAGGGGCATTCGACACCGATCCGGATGTGTGTAGGCAATAACGAAACTCCATTTTGTTTTTGAATAGGATGCCTTCGAAAGACACATTTGCCTCCCCTGGCATCCTGGTGAAAAAAGTGAAGGAGTTTCGCAATTGCTTTCCTGATGATGCCACCGGACGGCAGAGGTATCTGAAGCAAATGCATGGGCATGGTTGGAAAATAAGATCAATTTTCTGTCAGGGACTGTAAAAGGTTGTTGAGGAATGGGAAGAAGCGGAACTGGATGCGGGGCGTGTCTGGTTCTGCTTCTTCTGTATTGACCGAAGGAACGTTTTCCATATCCGGTGTAGAAGGATTGTCTTGCGTGGGATGGTCTGCCAGCAGGCTTTCGTAAGCCGGAACGGACAGATTTTGTCTCAGCAGGGCATCGGAATGTTCCGGCATAGGGGAGGACAGGTCATCAAAACACAGAGGTGGATAGAGGACGCACCACCAGTTGTGTCCGGCAGCTTTTCCGATGGTGATACGCAGGGCATCGTATTCCCCTGCCGGAAAGGTGTAAGCACCATATGTTTTTTCCGGGAAAGTGCATCTGGTCAGACTGGCAGAGGCAGTGTCAGAAAACCCCTCCTGGGTCAGCACATGATTGGCAATGTCCTCTGCCTGTTGTAACAGAGATTGTGCCAGTGTAACCGCATGGTGTTTGTCCGGCATGTCTGTAAAATCTGCCTGAAAAGCTTCTAAGATGGCATCCCGTATGTGGAGCTTGACGGTCTGATCAGCTTCTGTGTCACTGTTGGCAATGATATGAAGCCGTAGCAGGGCGTCAGATAATTCTGCCTGAATCAGGGCATCAGAGGATTCTGCCTGTTCGGGGGAACGTGGCACAGAAAGCGTATTGGTTTCGCTGAAAAACCCGGAATATACCTTTTTCCATGAAAAAATCAGGGTAAGCAATAAGCTGATGGTTGCCAGGCAGAATAAAAAGGAACGTGATTTCATAGAAAACCTCGATTCTAAGGCGCTTATGGTATAATGCCTCTCAAAAATCATGTGAAAAGACAGGTGGCTACTCCGTATCTTCACTGGTATAAACGTTGTTGCCATGTCCAGAGCATATCCATAATCTGGAAGTTTATACACAAGATGGCTTGCAATAAAAAATGTGACCAACAGGATACGCATAACGAGAGTGAAAAAGTTGGTGATACGGAAGGATGATTGGAAGCCACAAAAGCACATTGTGTAGAAAAGAGAGAAAATATATACAGGTTGTGGAGTATTTTATAAAAAGTTAACATAAAGATAAATAGACATAATATAAAATATGGTATATAATATTGATATGGAAGATGAAAAGAATAACTGAGAGATATTAGACGATTTCAGAAGAGAATTAAATCAGGAGAGGAAACATGCGGACAACTATTGCACAGAAGTTAGAGGTGGCAGGAGAGAAGGCTGCTTATGATGCGGCATGCAAACGGATTTTAGCGGAGAAGCATATTTTGGCATGGATTTTACAGCAGTGTCTGTGGGAGTATCGCAGTTGTACAGTAGAGGAGATTGCCACCTGTTACATAGAAGGAGAGGCCCAGATTGATGAAATTATGGTGGGAGTGGATGAGGAAAAAGGAGCAATCCCCGTCCTGCGTCTGCTTGGTGTGCTGTTTTCCGGAGAACTGACAGCCGGACAGAAACAGAAGATACTGGAAGAGGAATTTCAGATACCTATGACAGAGAATGTAGAAAGAGAGGTTGAGCAGATGTGCAATTTAAGTGAAGGGATTTATGACAGAGGCTTGCAGCAGGGGTTAAGTCAGGGTTTGCAGAAGGGGTTAAGTCAGGGAAGAGAAGAAGGATTTGCTGATGGAATTAGTCAGGGGATCAGCCAGGGAAAACCATATGGAATCAAGAATATGATCAAACTATTACATCTGCCATTAGAGCAGGCAATGCTGGTCATGGGGATTTCAGAAGAAGAAAAGGAATATTATACCAATCTGATTCTGGAGAATGCAGAGCCGGAGCGTATAGAGGTTTGATTGTTCCGCTATAGGATACTTATCTCCACCTGTCATGGCAGAGGAAACTTTTGCCTGAAACACCCGCAGGAATGCTTTACAAAACCTGTGAGACAGAGTATGATGAATGGGGTAATTGCAAAAAGTATCGTCAGATAGATGGTACAGACGGGCAATTTCTTTCATATAGTCAATGAGACAGGCAATTGCCTGATTCAATGGGAACAGGAATGAGAATAGGTGGAGGTATACATGGAAAAGCAGAGTTTGGGTATTTTTTTTGGTGGACAGTCTTCTGAGCATGTGGTTTCCTGCATGTCAGCAGTGAATGTGATTCAGTGTATCAATACACAGCGGTATGACCTGACACTGGTGGGCATTACAGAAGAGGGACGCTGGGTACAGGTAAACAATGTGGAAGAGATTCAAGATGGCACATGGAGAATGTCTAAGGTAGGGGCAGTGCTTTGCCCGGATGCCACATTGAAAAGTGTACTGTTGATTGCAGAGGATGGAACTGTGGCCAGACGGAAGATTGACATCGCATTTCCGGTACTACATGGTCTGTATGGAGAGGACGGTACCATTCAGGGATTATTTGAATTGGCAGGGATTCCTTATGTAGGATGCGGCGTGCTGGCATCCAGTATTTCCATGGATAAGCTGTATACAAAGATTGTAGTGGATACATTGGGTATCCGCCAGGCACAGTATGTAGGTCTGCACAGCAGTGAGCTGACCCAGATGGATGCCTGCATTGAAAAGGTAGAAGGGAAGCTGTCTTATCCGGTATTTGTAAAGCCTTCCTGTGCCGGTTCCTCTAAGGGTGTGAACAAAGCATCTGACAGAGA
>ONWL01000059.1 GCA_900321525.1 uncultured Eubacteriales bacterium | reverse complement strand
CTACTGAGCGGATTGGGGACTTGCACCCTTTAGAAATGTGCGCCGCCAGGCACACTGCAAAAATGCCCCGTGAATCTTTCCTTTCACGAGGCCGATTGTTACAAGCAGATTCTTTCTACTCCTGAAAGAATGACCGTATTTTCTCGATTCCATTTACAATCTCCTGACTGACCGTATCGTCTGGAATGTAAATCGCCAGATTGTCATTGGGTATCATCTCCAGCTCCACAGATTTGATGCTTTTAAAACTATTACTATCAATAAACAATCCAAGTTTTGCCAGGACAACCTCGATTTCCGCAATCTGCTCTGCCGGATGGACAGCAGTGCAGTGTACAGAAAGAGGCTCTGTTCCATCTTCCCTGAACGTCAATTCCATAGACAAATCTTCTCGTTCCAACCGGTAAATCAGGGTACCATCCGGCAGTTCCTCTCTGTCTAACTCTGCCAATCCTGCCACCACCTGTTCTACTCCCAGACGTTTCGGCATAGCCAGAGAAAACCGGCTGGCTGCCTGTAGATTCAGCCCAAACATCTGCTCCATCTGCTCGAAAGTCACATACTGATGGTCATTCCAGTCCGGCAACAGATATTCCAGAAGACTGCTCTTCTGCATCAACTTCTTCCGGACTGCCTGATAAAACATGGCACCATTGAGCAAATCTTTTTCGTCACTGAAATATAACTCTGTCAATGGGGCTTCCATCCCCTCTGTGAATACCTGGGTATAGATTTTCGTATCGGCCACTCCTCCAGACAGATGCAGCACCGGATGTTCCATCAGGGTGCTTCCGGTCAGCGAATCCGCTCTGGACAAAAGCTGCACCTGTTCCTCAGAAAAACTGCTTTCATCCAGTTCCACTGTCATCTCATAAGTAAAATGAGTGAAATCCATCTGCTTTGTCAGACTTCTAATCAGCTGGATATCCTGATTGAAATACACGTAGACCCCCACACCTACAGCCAGAAGCAAGACCACTATCACTACAATTCCATAACGTTTTTTCATGCTACCCCTCACTTTCCACTGTCATTCTGTCCCGTCGCCACCACAGAAATCTATCATAACTGAGCAGTGCCCCCACAGTCAAAATCCGTGATTGTATTCCATTTTGTCCTATAAAAACATTGCGAAAACCGCTGCCCCCACTACTGTCAACATTCCTGACACCACGATAGACAAACTGCTCATGGCACCTTCTACTTCTCCCATTTCCATCGCTTTGGATGTTCCCATCACATGGGCTGAGGTTCCCATGGCTACGCCTTTGGCAATGGGTTCTGTAATCCGAAACAATCTGCAGGCTGCCTCTCCAAACATATTTCCAAGTAACCCCGTGATGATGATCACTGCCACAGTAATGGATATGTAACCGCCCAGTTCCTCTGATATACTGATGCCAATTGCAGTGGTAATGGACTTTGGCAGCAAGGTCACGTATGCCCCATGCTCCAATCCGAACACAACTGTCATCAGCAATATACTACACAGGCTGGTCAGCACCCCTGCCAGAATGCCCAGAAGCAATGCTTTATAGTTTTTCTGCAACAATTCCAACTGCTCATACAGCGGCACTGCCAGACAAATGGTGGCCGGTGTCATCAGATAACTGATATACTTTGCGCCTTCATAATACACATCATAACCAGTCCCTGTCAGCAGCAATATGACAATCACCAATACAATAGCAATCAACAGTGGATTGAAAATGGTCAATTTCCACTTTCTCTGTATGCCCCACCCAATCAAATATGCAGCCAGGCTGATCCACACACCAAAAAACACAGATGTCTCTAAAAATTCCTTCATGCTTCCTTCGCCTCCTGTTCCAAGTCCTCCCTTGTATCAATCTCATCTGCCTGTGCCTTTGCCCGGGTTCTGCGAATGACAAACTGGGTCACACGACCGGCTACAAATAGTACCACAAAAGTCGACACCACTGTGGTGACCAGATAGGCTATCCATGCATTTTGAATCAATCCCCATGTATCAAGCAGTCCCACTGCCGCCGGAATAAACATCAGCGGCATCACTTCAATCAACACCGAACTGACCTCCTTCACCGAGCTGACTTTGAGGATGCCACACTCTAAACAAAGAAACATCAGTACAATTCCATAAATATTTGCCGGAATGGGCAATGGCACAATCTCATGCAATACTTCCCCCACAAAAGACAGTGTCATAATAATCCCAAGCTGCTTTACGTATTTCAAACCAAACTTCCTCTCTCTTGTACGGTATTTAGACAATCTCTCTTGTTTCTTCTTTCAGCCATTTCCGTTCCTCTTCTGTCAGATACGGAGAAATGGTTTCATATACCGTTTTATGATAGGCATTTAACAGTGCCAGTTCTCTTTTGGACATCTGTTCCGGCAGAATTGCCGCCCGGTCATGAGGCACCATGGTCAATGTCTCAAATTCCATAAACTGCCCATATTCCGTCTGCTCTGCCTTTTTGCACAGCACCAGATTTTCCACCCGGATGCCATACTGTCCTTCCAGATACAGCCCCGGTTCATTGGAGGTGATCATTCCCTCTTCCAGTACCGCCCCTGCTTTTCCACCGGCTTCTTTGAACCGGATGGCATTGGGACCCTCGTGGACATTGAGGAGATAGCCCACTCCGTGACCGGTGCCGTGATTGTAATCCAAGCCCAGCTCCCACAAAGGAGTCCGTGCCAGTACATCCAAATTCATTCCGGTACAGCCATGCTTAAACCGCGCGGCACCCAGATTCAGATTGCCACGGAGCACTGCCGTGTAGTGTGCCTTCTGGGTGTCAGTCAGTGTACCAATGGAAACGGTACGGGTAATGTCAGTGGTGCCCTGCCAATACTGCCCACCGGTGTCCATCAGTACAAAACTGTGCTCCACCAGCGGAATATCTGTGGCTTCTGTGGGCTCATAATGGACGATAGCACCGTGTGCCCCTGCCGCAATGATGGGCGCAAAACTTTGATCCAGATACCCTTCCCGTTCTTTTCGCAGTGCTTCTAACTTCTTTCGCACCACCTGTTCTGTAATTTTCCCTTCTTTTAACTCCTGTGAATCCTGCATCTGTTTCAACCAGTAAATGAGTTTCGTCACTGCCACACCATCCTGCACATGTGCCTTTCGCTCATTCTCCATCTCTTCTGGCATCTTCACCGCCTTAAACAAAGTGGTAGGATTGGTTTGTCTGATCACCTTTACCCCTTCGGGTATACAAGAAAGAAGTGCCACATTACTGGTAGATGGATCCAACATCACACTGCTCTCTGCAGGCAATATTTTCAAGTCCTCATATACCTGCAAATACGGACGCAGCAGGATGCTGTCTGCTTCCAGCTGCTTTCGTACCTCATCTGAAAAGGCTGACAATGTCCCATATAAAATTGCCTGTTCCTGCTCTATGATAGTGTAGGATAGCACCACCGGATTATAGGCAATGTCGTTGCCTCTGATGTTATACAGCCAGGCGATGTCATCCAGAGACGCCAGCAGATACCGCTCTGCCCCTGCCTGTGCCATCTGCTTCCGCACCATGGCAAGTTTTTCTGCTCTGGATCTGCCCACATAAGAATCCGGCAGAATCCACACCGGATGTTCCGGAAATGGGGGGCGGTCTTTCCAGATCTGTCCCACCAGATCCTCTGTCTGCACATATCGGATTTGCTTTCCGGCAAGTGCGGCTTCGATTTCTGCTGCATATCCGGCACGAATGGTTCTGCCATCATATCCCAGACACTGCCCGTCCTGTAATACACTGGCCAAATATGCGGGAATGGCAGGCACATCCGGCTCTCCCATTTTCTGTAATGTAATCCCTGTACCGCCTAACTGTTCTCTTGCCTGTAAAAAATATCTTCCGTCCGTCCATAGACCGGCTTCTGTCTGTGTGATCACCAGACTGCCGGCAGAACCATCAAAACCGGAAAGAAATTCCCTGCACTTAAAATAGTCTCCTACATACTCCGATGCGTGATCGTCATCGGATACGATCAGATAGGCATCTATGCCTTTGTCTGCCATCAGACGGCGCAGTGCCGAGAGACGGTTACGATATATTGTTTTGTCCATATGTGGCATCTCCTTTTTCTCATTTCAAACTATATGATATAGATCTATTCCCCTTTTCATCCGTTTTCAGAGGAACGAATATCCTGAATATGTCTCCTTTTTCCAACTCTGGTTCACCGCCACAGTAAATCTTGTCGTATTTATACAGGTTTCTAACACTGGAACCGAGAGTATCTGCTCTTCCGATATTCATAATCGTTAAGGAGCTTCCTTACCTGCTGTTCTGTCATTACGGTCACCTCCAGGAGATCGTATTACCATAGTCATTTCTCCTATGATGCTTCTTTCATACTTCAAATTATTGTACCACTATCAACCACTTAATTCAATATGTTTCAATGTTGACAAAAGAATTTTACCTGCCCACTTGGTACTTTTTTATGTCAATAGGCAATTGCGAAACTCTTGAATCTGACCGGAACACAGCCTGCGCATCAGAAATTTTTCATTAAAAAAAACTATGTGGAATGCCGGTACTTTATTTTTTGAGCAATAAAGGAAAACCGGCCTCTGTTTCCAAAGACCGGTTTCTAAAGGGAGGTAACCCTGATATACAATTGTAAACGAATTATCTCTTCACGTTGAATGCGCCAATGCCTGGATATACCGCTGCTGCACCCAGTTCTTCCTCAATACGCAGTAACTGGTTGTACTTTGCCACACGCTCCGATCTGCTTGGTGCACCTGTCTTGATCTGGCAGGTATTCAGTGCCACTGCCAGATCTGCGATGGTAGTATCTGCTGTCTCGCCGGAGCGGTGAGAAGAAATCGCAGTATAACCAGCCTTGTGTGCCATCTTGATTGCCTCTAATGTTTCAGATACGGAGCCGATCTGATTTAACTTGATCAGGATGGAGTTACCACAGCCTAAGCTGATACCTTTGCTCAGTCTCTCGGTATTGGTCACAAACAGGTCATCTCCTACCAGCTGTACCTTGCCGCCTAACTTTGCAGTCAGTCTCTGCCAGCCTTCCCAGTCTTCCTCATCCAGTGCATCCTCGATGGAGATGATCGGGTACTTGTCTACCAACTGCTCCCAGTGTGCGATCAGCTCATCCGATGTAAATCTGGTACCTGCCTTTGGCAGTACATACTCACCCTTGTTGCCGCTCTTCCACTCGCTGGAAGCCGCATCCATTGCGATCATGAAATCCTTGCCCGGTACATAGCCAGCCTTTTCTACTGCCTTTAAAATGTACTGGATTGCCTCTTCATCACTTGCCAGGTCAGGGGCAAAACCGCCTTCATCTCCTACGGAAGTAGCCAGACCATTCTCCTTTAACAGAGAAGCCAATGCATGGAATACCTCTGCACACCAACGCAATGCTTCCTTGAAACTTGGTGCGCCCACTGGCATAATCATAAATTCCTGTACATCTACCGTATTCGCTGCATGTGCACCGCCGTTTAAGATGTTCATCATTGGAACTGGCAGACGATTGCCGAAAATACCGCCCAAGAAACGATACAGCGGGATATCCAGAGAGATAGATGCTGCACGAGCAGTTGCAATGGATACTGCCAGAATGGCATTGGCACCTAACTTGGACTTGTCCTTTGTGCCATCTGCCTGAATCATTACCTGATCCACTGCATAAATATCAGAAGC
Organism: uncultured Eubacteriales bacterium; assembly: GCA_900321525.1. GTDB lineage: Bacteria > Bacillota > Clostridia > Lachnospirales > Lachnospiraceae > UBA2942. Next base: position 5,156 of record ONWL01000059.1, on the reverse strand, counting down.
GTCCAGACCTACGATTGCATCTGCAATGATGGTGTTGATGTTTTCCACAGCCTTGGTCACTCCCTTACCTAAGTATCTTGCCTTATCTCCGTCACGCAGTTCCAGAGCCTCAAACTCACCTGTGGATGCCCCACTTGGTGCAGTGCCTCTTCCTACTGTTCCATCTACTAATGTAACTTCAGCCTCTACGGTTGGATTTCCTCTGGAATCCAGAATCTCTCTTCCAATTACCTTTTCAATCTCCAAATAATTCATGTTATTCATCCCTTCTGCCCTGACCGGGCCCTCCAGCCGGAAGGAATTCCTTCCGGAATATGTCAGCATTCAGCAGCTACTGCCATACTGGAGTTCCACAATGGTTTTTCACGTTAGTTAGATTTTTCTAACTTTAATCATCTTAACATAACCCGAATGTAAATTCAACCATGCAATTGATAGAAATTCTCATAAACCCTTTTGATCAGGAAACTTTATCATCATATTCCTGATTTTTTCTGCTTATCTGTTACCAGGTATGAGCCAAATGGACAGGCAGGATAATTGCTTTGATTCATTGCTCACGGAAACAATGTCATCTGCTCATAACGCTCCGGAAACTCCTGCATATATTGAAAACAGGACTGTACCTCATGTAACATGCCATACTTCTCACAGGTGGCATGAAAATATTGCATCAATTCCTGATGATGGTCACTTACGATTTCATATGCATTGCCGAACTTACGATGATATTGTTCCCGCATTCCCGGAAAATATTGATCCAATGCCCTATAAAAATATTCTCTGTTTCCTTCCCTCAGGGTCATGCCCATGCCAAAGCAAATAACGCCATGCACCTTTGCCTGTATGCAGTAGTCCAAAATCCCTTCCAGATTTTCTTTCGTATCATTGAGAAAAGGCAGAATAGGTGACAGCCACACAATCGTAGGGATGCCGTTTTCGTGGAAAATCCGCAATGCTTCTACCCGTTCTCTGGTGGTACTTACATTTGGCTCTAGTATTTTACAGAGGGATTCCTCATAGGTGGTCAGTGTCATCTGTACCACACATTTGGCCTGCTCGTTGATCTGCTTTAACAATGCCAGATCACGGAGAATCCGGTTCGACTTGGTCTGGATTGCCACGCCAAAGCCATACTGATGAATCACCTCCAGACATCTTCTGGTCAGCTGTATCTCTTCCTCGCAATGCATATAAGGGTCACACATGGCACCAGTACCGATCATACATTTCTTTCGTTTAGAGCGAAGCGCCCTCTCCAATAGCTCCGGTGCATTCTGCTTCACCTCAATGTCTTCAAACCCATGGGTAAAGCCATAACAGACACTTCTGCTGTCACAGTAAATACAGCCGTGAGTACAGCCCCGATACAGATTCATGCCGTTGTGGGGAGAAAGGATTCCTTTGGCATTCACATAGTGCATGTACGATTCTCCTTTTCTTATGAATGAAAGAAGGAATTGAAAAACTCTATCTATTTTTTTGAATGATACCCCTGCGTCTCCTGGCATCAAATCGAAAACACTTTTAGAGTTTCCCAATTTCTTGTTACGCTTTGTTTATTTTTTATCTCTTATGAAGCCAATTCCGCCTCTACTAAGCGGCAATATTCCAATCCGTTTTCTTCATATAGTTCAAAGATACCGGATACGGTGATCAGGTCTCCCTGCTCCGGATATCCTTCCGGAAACTGAGGATTGCCTTTTAATACGAATTCGATCCCCTGGGCGCAGCATGCAGTGGCATCCTGAATCACGCAGGCATGATAATACTGGTCTTCATTCTGATCATAGTAGGTAGAAAATATCCCTTCCATGTGGATGGTCTTGCCTACATAGTCTTCCGGTGTCATCATCATGTTGTACACTTCTGCATACACCATGGTGTTGGACATCTGGGTTAGGTCTACATCATATGGACTGTCCGAATCGGTGTTCCCGTCTTCCGGTGCTGTCTCAGCGACCATCAAAGGCTGTGTGTCCTGCACCATATCCTCTGCCACACTTTCTGCAAATACAGCAGCAGTCTCTGCTGTCACAGGATTTTCTTTTTCTCCACATGCAGCAAACACCAACATCCCCATCAATGCCACCATTGCGATTCTTTTTTGTTTCATCAGGAACGCCCTCCTATCTTTCCAATGATTGTAAAAATAATAAATGCGGTGATATCCATGGCCACTATGGTGGAACCCACCGGTGTGCCATATATAATAGAAAGCAAAATGCCCACTGTGGCACAGCAAACAGAAAGCACTGCAGAACAGATGGTGACCGACAGAAAACTTTTCAGCACCCGCATGGCAGACAGTGCAGGGAAAATGATCAGCGCCGAAACCAACAACGATCCTACTAGATTCATTGCCAATACAATAATCACGGCGATCAGGATGGCAATCAATAAATTAAACCGATTGACCTTTGTTCCAACTGCCCGTGCAAAATTTTCATCAAAGGTCACTGCAAAAATCCGATGATAACAAAATACAAATACTGTGACAACTACAATGGACAAGATGACGCAAAGCACCACTTCCGAAAATTTCAAGGTCAATATAGAAGTAGAGCCAAACAAAGTAGAACACACATCACCTGATATATTGGAAGAGGTTGGAAACAAATTCATCAATAAGTATCCAATGGCCAGTGCACCTACAGAAATCATTGCCACAGCTGCATCCCCTTTGATCTTTGTGTTCTGACCGGTCCACAATAAAAGCACTGCACAAATCATGGTAATGGGCAGCACCAACAGCATATCATCGGTCACGCCCACTACCGCCGCAATGGCCATCGCACCAAATGCCACATGGGATAATCCGTCTCCGATAAAAGAAAACCGCTTCAACACCAGCGTCACACCAAGCAGAGAAGAACACAGCGCGATCAACACCCCTACGATCATCGCATATTGTACGAAAGGATATGCGAAATACATACGAAACTGCTCAATCATTTTCTCTGCCCCCTTTCTAAATATCCCATCCCCTGAGGAGAATTTTGATATGCTTCAGTGGTTCCGTAAAAAACTTCCGCTCCAATATGTAGGATATGGTCTGCATATTGGATGGCGGAGAGAATGTCATGGGAGATCATAATCACCGTAATCCCTTCCTGATTCAAATCACGTATCAATTCATACAGCTCGATCGTCACCTTCGGATCCAGTCCTGACACCGGCTCATCTAACAAAAGCATCCGCTCCGTAGCACACAACGCCCGTGCCAGCAGGACTCTTTGCTGCTGCCCACCAGACAACTCCCGGTAACACCGCTTTGCCAGATGTGTGATGCCCAGCCGCTCCATGCGCTCTGCCGCACGCATTTTATCTTCCTTTGTATAGAATGCATGTCGCCCCAGTCGGGACTGACAGCCCGACAACACCACTTCCTGTACGGAAGCCGGAAAATCTCTCTGTACCAGCGTCTGCTGGGGCAGATATCCGATTTCCGTGGCATGAAGACCTTCCCCATACACAATCTCACCTGCCAATGGCTTCTGTAAATGCAGAATGGTTCGCATCAAAGTAGACTTTCCTGCTCCATTCTCCCCGACAATGCAAAGATACGCCCCTTTCTGCACTTCAAAATTCAAATCTTTCACCAAAATGGTGCTTTCATATCCCAGGGCAATATTCCGGCAAATCAGTTCTCCCATTTGTTTTCTCTCCTATTTCCTTCTCATGCAAGGCATGTACGAATTTTTTGCCAAATCACGTTTCTGTTTGCCTGCTATTACTGCAACGCCTCCGCAAGTACTTCTAAATTCTTCTTCATAACAGACAGATAGGTGATTCCCTTCTGTACATCTTTTGATGTGGTACTCTGCATGGAGTCCATGGTTGCAATATTCTGATCCTTTGATGCCGTATTTTTCACAATCGTCTCTGCCACGCTGTGATCCTGTCCCTCAATGGTCAATACGGTTTGTAATCCCAGTTCATCTACTTTATTTGCCAGGAAAACAATGGTTTCAAAACTGGCTTCTGTCTCCGCAGAGCACCCCACAAATGCGGCATAATAATCCAATCCATAATCATCTGCCAGATAGCGGAATGGAAATCTGTCCCCGAACAAAATGGTATCTCGCTTTGCGTCTGCCACTGCGGACTGGTATTCTTCATCTAATGCTTTTAAATCTGAAATATATGCGTCTGCATTCTTCCGATATTGTTCTGCTTTTGCAGGTGCAATCTCTGCCATCGTATCTGCAATTTGATCCACCAAAATCTGTGCATTCTTTACAGAAAGCCATACATGTTCATCATATTCGATCTCGCCGTCTTCATGACCATGTTCTTCTTCCCCATCTTCATGATCATGTTCTTGTTCCCCGTCTTCATGGTCCTGTTCTTCTTCTCCATCTTCATGATCATGCTCTGCTTCCATACCTTCTACGATTTCTTCTTCTTTTACAACATCTCCAAGCACATCTAATAGATCAATCACCTGCATATCCTGATTGACCGCTTCTGCCAATGCATCTTCTACCCATTCATCCGACTCCCCGCCTACATAGATAAATAAATCACAGTCTGCAATCTTCACCATGTCATCTGCAGTGGGCTGGTAGCTGTGCAGATCCACTCCATTGTCCAACAAAAGCGTCAGATCCACTCCATCGGTATCCTCTCCCACAATTTCTCTCACCCAGTCATATTCCGGGAAAATTGTGGTCACAACACGCAGTTTTTCTTGATTTCCTTCTGCGCTTTGCATCTCTTTCCCCTGATCTGTACTGCCATTGCCGCATCCGGTTGCCATTGTCAATGCCAAAACCATTCCACACAATCCATATTTCAAACGTCTCATCTTCTTCTCCTTATACATCTGTCAGATTTTTCATCACTTCCCCATCTTTCATTTCCGAAAAAAGGGTACAAAAAACCCAGGGACAGTTCTCTGTTTTAAAAACAGACAAAGCATCCCCAGTCTGACCTGTGTTTCAATTGTTGAGACGCACCTTTTGCTGTATCAATGTCCTGCATAGGATCCCCGTCTTCTCCATCTTCTTTTTCAGAAAAAGGAACAAGGCAGGCACCAATAACCACACCATAGGAACCATCCCTGTACCAAAAAATTGCAGTGTCTGCTCTGCTGTCTGAATCATCTCACAAACTGGACAATCCACCCCCGTGCAATCATGGTCTGCCTCTCT
>ONWL01000251.1 GCA_900321525.1 uncultured Eubacteriales bacterium | reverse complement strand
TGCCAGCATCTGTACTCCAAACATGACCATGGCACGAATGGCAGAAGCAGAGTTGCCCACCAATATGCCATACAGGAACAAAAACACACTGCCCCCTGCAAAACCAACCAGAAAACTGCCACTGCTGCGCCGAATGGACTGATACACCATCATTGCCAGACAGGAAATATGCAGTCCGGAAACAGACAGCAAATGGGCAATGCCTGCTGCTTGAAACAATTCCTTCTGCTCCGCATCCACCTGTCTGGACATACCAAGCAGAATCGCCTGAAAAATTCCAGAATCCTCTGTCTCGCAAATCTGTGCCAATACTTCTGCCAAATGCAGCTTCCAAAGCAGAATCCGGTTTTGCAACTCACAATTACCCGCCGCCATTTCCTCTACTGTATCAGCCTGCATGCCAGCCTGCACATTTTTCCCCAGATAATAGGTTCGGGTATCAAATTGTCCTGGATTCAATGCTCTGGGGTACCGGTAGATCCAACCCTCCGTCTGTATGTGGCTGCCAATTCGAAAGCGCAGTGTCCCTTCTTCCGTTAATGGACTGCCTGCTGTTTTGACAATGATTTGTCCTGCCTGTAACCCCATGGTTCCATTGGCATCTATTTTTGGTATCACAACGGCCTCTTTCAGCCACAAACGGACAGCGCCTTCCTCTGTTTCTACCTGGGTGATAATCCCGTATACCGTTCCATTGATACCAGACTGTACAGCCCCTGTTTGACGTTCCTTTGCTTCTATATAAGAAACAAAAGGCGTAGGTGCTTCTGCCTGTGCCCTCAGCCACCCCCCACCAATACAAAAAAGCGGCAGCATAAGCAGCATGCCGCTCCCAAACCATAGTTTCATTTGTTCCGGCAAAAATCGGTACTGTCCCGTATGAATTCCTCCATACAAAAACAGAATCACTATTTCTGCACATACACTGATTTCCACACTTCTCCAGATGCCATCCTGCGCCATCCACTCTCCAAGTACAAGTGCTACAGCCATCCAGACAAAGGGTCGTCTCACAAATGCAATTACTCCTGATTTACAATCTGTAATTTATTCTCGGTTTCTACATAATCCAGATTCCGTTCAAATGCCTCTGACAAAGGGATCACATCCCGATAGGTCAGATTGGAAAATCCATTAACAGAAATCTGCACCTGGGTTACCTCGTGCAGTTCACACAAAGAATTGACAATTGAAAAAATTACCACCTCTGGCTGTACAAACCAGGGCTCTTCCAAAAATGCCTCATCAAAATCCACATAACATACCTTATCCCGCACTTCTATGCGATTTAATTTGGTCTCTGGATTCAAAATCGGATAATATCTGTCATCCTCCGGTCCATCAATCAGCTGCTGGATGATAAATTCCTCCACAGAAGAAGGGTTGCTGTAGGCCACTTTAATGGTATCTGCCAACAACCCATCCCCCTTTTCGTTGGCATAATACAGAGACAAATTTCTGATCTGCACCATATTCACTTCCGCTCCTGTAATGTCCACAAAATCGGATGCCTTCATGATGGGAATCTGATTACCGGACTGGTCACATAATGGCTGTTCATTCACATAAAACTGAATGCCTTCTATGCCTTCTACTTGAGAAAAAGTTCTGACAATTCCGGCACGAAGCAACAACTCCGTGGCACCATCCATCTGCAGGTACTTTTCCGGAAAATATAAATGCAGAATCCCACTTTCTAACTTCCAGTTCACGAGAGAGACTTCTTCATTCACAATACTCACTGCATCCAAATCCTGAGGCGTGGTCTTAAACTGCTCCCACAATTCATCAATGACACTGGCTGTCTGGGTGGCATCTGTATAATAAGAAATCCCTGTCAGTTCCATCTGAGATTTCTTCAAAAACATAATTTGATATTCATATTGTCCCTTTCCCAGACTGCCGTGGCTGATACAGCCAGCCAGCCATACGGCAAACAGCATCGGGACTACTATCTTTCCTATCTTCTTCATCCTTATTTCTGCCTCCTATGCCGTATACCGGAGTGGAACACGAATCATAAATTTGCTGCCTTCTCCTAACACAGATTCCACCTTGATCACACCATGATGCATAGCAAGAACAGATTTTGTAATGGCCAGCCCCAGACCGGTACCACCGGTTTCTCTGGAACGTGCTTTGTCTACACGGTAAAATCGTTCAAAAATATGCTCTCTGGCATCCTCCGGAATACCTACGCCGGTGTCCTCCACCGTCAAATAAAAATACTTATGATCCGCATCCAGATGCACCAACACCCGTCCGCTGTCCCGATTGTATTTAATGGCATTGTCCACTAGGTTGTTCAATGCCAGACTGATCTTCGTCTCATCTACCAGTGCAGTCACCGGACGTATGATCTCCAACACCAACTCAATATCCCGTTTCTGGGCAATGGGTTTTAACCGCCGCAGAATCACTTCCAGCATAGTCCCAATGTTCACCTGGCTCACATTCAACACGCCCTGCATGTCATCCATCCGCACCAGTTCCAGCAAATCTGTGACAATCTGCTGTTCTCTGTCCACCTCCTCTAAAATGCTCTCGAAAAAGTCCTGATAAATCTCTACCGGCACATTCTCCTGTCCAATGAGAGATTCTGCCATAACCTTGCAGGAAGTAATAGGAGTTTTTAGTTCATGAGACACATTGGAAACAAACTGCTGCCTGGACTCATCCTGTACTTTCAGTCTGTGTATGATGGTATTGACCGCATCGGCAGCTTTTCGATTCACGTCAAATCCCTGGCTGTCCAATTCCATATTCAACTTGCCGGTTTCCAACGCATCCATTTGTACAATAGCACGTCGAAACGGAGT
>ONWL01000086.1 GCA_900321525.1 uncultured Eubacteriales bacterium | reverse complement strand
ATGCTCCTCATTCCGGCCACTGAGCAGGACGAAAACGCCTTGTTTCTTTCTATGCAAAAAAAGCGCATCCGTGTCCGCAGTGTAGAAAACATGGTACACAAATACGCTTCTATCGTAACTTCTGTCAAAAATATTACTCCTCATAAGCTGCGCAGCACCTATGGCACACAGCTTTATCAGGAAACCGGAGACATTTATCTTGTGGCAGATGTGCTGGGACACAGTGATGTAAATACTACCAGAAAGCACTATGCAGCCATCGAAGATGACCGCAGACGAAGTGCCCGGAATAAAGTACGACTGCGGGAGCCGTAAGGATCAGACAGAATTTCCCATTCTGTGTATCCGGTTACCTCTTGCCAGTGTGCTGCCACTCCATATGGATATGTGTATTATTTAGGAAGAGTCTCGTTCATGCTGCCCGTTCGATATCCTAGCAGATCCATGGTCACATAGGAGAAGCCATATTCTTTATATTTGACTGCAATCTCCTCACGATGTTCCAGAATCACCGGAAAATCCTGTGGCAACACTTCGATTCTGGCAATCATTCCATGGATTCGCACTCTCACCTGTCGAAGTCCCAGATCCAGTAGTAACTGCTCTGCTTTGTCTACCATACCCAGCTTCTGTTCATTAATGGTCTCCCCGTAAACAAACCGTGAGGAAAGACAGGCAAAGGACTGTTTATTCCAGGTAGGCAGTCCCAGTTCTTTTGACAGGGTGCGAATCTCCTCTTTGTACAGACCAGCAGCCCGAAGGGGACTATCTACCTGTAATTCTTGAACAGCGATCAATCCCGGACGATAATCTCCATTGTCATCCATATTAGAGCCTTCTGCCACATGGGCAATGCCATGTTCTTTGGCAATGGCCCAGATTTTCTCAAACAATTCATGCTTACATAAGTAACATCGATTCACTGGATTCTGTCGAAATCCCTCGATATCCAGTTCTTCAGACTGACAAATGATATGGGGAATTCCCTGTTCCTGACAGAACTGTTTTGCCTCATTTAATTCACGAGCCGGGAAGGAACAGGACTGTGCCGTGATAGCAATCACCCGATCCCCCAATACATCGTGGGCAGTCTTTAACAAAAATGTAGAATCTACACCACTGGAAAACGCCACGGCCACACTTCCCATGTGACGCAGGTTCTCCTTCAGTGCATCGTATTTTTCCTGAATAGATGGCATGGTGATCATTCCTTTCTTTTTCAAAACAGATTGTGTACCAGCTTCACAAATTGCGGTTGTGCGCAACCTGAGAACAGTTACGACGGTTCTCGGTATCACTTCATCCATTACTGCACGATCTTTACATCCATATGGTCATATGCCATGTTGATGTCCTGCCTCTTAAATTCACTGTATACAGAATCCATCAAACCAAAGTATCCATTCCAATAATCGGCAGTCTTCAGCCATGCCCGCACCACATATTCAATGCGACTTTCCTTAAATGCGTTGATGGCAACAAACGGTGCCGGATCCTGCAGGAATACAGGCACTTTGCGGATGGCTGTGTGGATTGCTTCCTTTACCTTCTCTGCATCATCTTCATAAGATGCCGTTACGATCATATCCACCCTCCGTAGTGGTTCTGTAGTATAGTTTGTGATCTTAGAAGCAGAAATATCGCTGTTTGGAATATGCACGATTTTGTTGTCAATGGTCTCTACTTTTGTATAAATAAACCCAATGGAACGTACCGTACCTAACACTGCACCTGTCTCAATAAAATCACCTACCGCAAAGGGCTTTGCAATCAGCAGCTGTAATCCTCCCGCACAGTTGGTGAGAAAACTCTGAATTGCCAGAGAAAACGCAAGACCAACCACACTAAAAACAGCAACCAGAGAAGTAATGGGAATCCCCACACTGTCAATAATAATCAGTGCAATCAACACATACAGCAGCATTTTCACTGCTGTGTGAATGACAGAAACCAGTTTCTGATCCAAAGCAGTGCGATCCAAAGTTTTCTTTAGCAGGCTCAAAATGACACGTGCCACAATATAGCAAATCACAAATGTAATCACAGCCTGAAAAATACTGGCAACTGAAAAATCACCAATTTTTAAATCTGCAAGAGATTGCAAGGTGTCTGTCAAAGAAATATCAAACTGTCTCATAAATAACCTCTGTTCTATGTTTTTTCAAATCCAGCAACTGTTTCGTATCCTCACAGTTACAGGCAAAAATTTTGCATAAGGCTACTCTCACAGTGGAAGGATCGGCATAAAATCCTCAGTGTCATAGCACAAAAATCCGCCACTTTTGGCAGCCACTTTTGCAAAACATTTCTGAATCAAAGGCAAATCACTATCTAAAGCAGTAATAGAATACACAGATTCCACATGATAGGATTCCAGAAACGCCTGATCTTCCTCTGAAAATGCATGTTTCAACATCTGCTCAATATCAATAGAATGCCCAAACTCTGTAATCCATTCAATAATCTGAAATTCTTCCCAAAGTTCGGTCTTCTGACCAAATTCTTTGGACAAAATTGTGCTGATCTCACGAGCTGTAACAGACTGCTCAGCCATATAAAACAATGCCACTTCCGCAGATACATTTTCCCGGGCAGCATTCTCCGTCACCTGTGGTTTCACCTGTGGCACACCTCTTGGGGGAAGTTTTGGTTTTGGGAATTGATTTTTCTTCATCATTCATCCTCCAATCAAATTCAACTTTTTTGTAATTGTTCCATATTCTGTGTACAGTGAATTAAAAATGGGGTTCATTTTACCTTGTTCCATAAACAAAAGAAAATGTAATCAGAACCAACAAAAACACCACATTCACTGCCGTAAACCATAAGAGATATTTTCCCTTGTCGCTCCCGCTTAACTTTGCGTAAAATTTGTATGTGATCAAACTGGCCATGGATGCAATCAGTGTTCCCAGACCTCCCAGATTGGTACCAATCACCAGTTCCTTTCCCACATCTGTAAATTGTGCAAGCAAAACCGCTGTCGGCACATTGCTGATGATCTGAGATGCAAGCACTGCAATCAATACTTCTCTTCCCTCTAAGCTGTTTGCAAAAAAATCACGAACACTCTGCACTTGTCCCATATTTCCAACAAACACAAAGAAAAACAGAAAGGTCAAAAGCAGTGCGTAGTCCACCTTTCCAAAGAGATGCCAGTCCACTCCACCAATAACAACCAATGTCAACACCAGAAGGATTCTCGCATCCAACAGGCGAGCCACAGAAAGAACACTCAGTCCAAACAGCAGAATGTATATCACTAGTTTTCTGTTGTCCATTTTCATGTTTCTCTCTGAGGTTTCTTTCTTTGCATGATGGACCGGATGGACTCCTTTCCCCCAGATGATACTTGTCAGCAAAAGCAATATCAACGACAGTATCGTATAAGGTGCCATCAGAGCCAAAAACTCTCTCAAGGCAAAACCATAAGTTGCATACAAAAACAAGTTCTGGGGATTGCCAAATGGAGTCAGCATACTCCCTAAATTGGCTGCCAGTGTCTCCAGAAGCAAGATCCGCATCAGTGCCCCGGATGCTGTGGCTCCAAACACCATGATGGTAAAGGGCACCACCGTCACCAAAGTCACATCATTTGTCAAAAACATACTTAAGAAAAAGGAAAGTCCGCAGAGTAAGACCATGAGTCCCCTGAGAGAATGCACCTTATGAAGCAACCAGCTGCAAAGCACATCAAACACACCAATCTGCTGCATGCCCGCCACTACACTCATCAGACAGAAGAGCAGTATCAGCACATTGAAATTGACATATTCCAAATATGCGGCGGAAGGTGGTACCAGAAAACAGGACAACAATGCCAGCACACCGGCAATCACTTGTACTGTTTCTTTTTTACAATATGCTATCACTTTTCCTTTCATCAAGCCGTACCGCCCTTTTCTTCCTTTTTCACGCTCTGTTTGTTATGCATCTTCCTCATTCAAGGACTCCACAGAAACCAGCCTGCCGTCACTCCAGATCCGTTCCAGATCATAGAACAGACGATCATCCTGATTGAAAATATGGATAATGACATCATTGTAATCCAGTAACACCCAGTTGGCAGTCTGGTATCCCTCAATCTGTCTGTAATCGTAACCCTTGCGTCCTAACACTTCTACGATATTATCTGCAATAGAGTGAATCTGATTCTGGTTGCTTCCGCTTGCAATGATAAAATAATCTGCAATGACAGAAACTCCCTGAATATTGATGATCCGGATATCTTCTCCTTTTTTGTCATCGATGGCCTGATATGCTAATCGTGCAAGTTCTTTTGCCTGTGTCATACAAGTTCTCCTATTCTTTTATAATATTCATAAGCTGCTACTGTAGTCTCATCCAATGCATCCTGACGTTTGCCCACATAAGCAAGTGTCCCTGCCAGCACCGCACCTACTGCGGTCTTCAAATCGGTAAATGCCAAGGTGCGAATTTCCTCTAAATTCGGTGCGCGATCCCGATCCGGTTCGATGTAGTCTGCAATAAATACAATTTCTTCTAGCAACGTCATCTCCGGTTTGCCCGTAGTATGCCATGTAATGGCGCCCAAAATCTCCTCATCTGTGATACCGTATTTCTGTCTGGCATAATAGGCTCCCAGTTTTGCATGAAGCAGGGAAGGATTTTTCCGTTCTGCATCGGAAATGGGCAGATGATGTTTTTCGCATTTTTGCAGTTTCTCTTCATCTGGGATACACTTTGCGCAGTCATGGAGCAATCCGGCAACTTCTGCCTTTTGGATATCTGCCCCATACCGCATGGCCAGGCAGGCAGCCGTATAGGCCACTCCTAGTGTATGTTCATACCGAGCCGTATCTAATTTCTTCTTCAGTTTTTTTCTGATCTCAATCTGCTTTTCATCCATTGTCCTGTTCCCTTTCTGCATTCTGTACAACCGGCAGATACAACCCGTGCTTCTGAATATAAGAAAGTACCCGTTGATCCACCCAGTCTGACATATCTTTTCCCTGCCTGATTCCTTCCCGAATCGCACTGGAAGAAATGGGAATTTCTGGGACATCCATCAGCCGGATGTCAGCCTGATACTTTTTCTGTAAAAACCGCATAGTCGCCAGCAGAGAGGCTTCCGTCTGTGTATTTCGTCTGGCCGCCAGAACAACTGCATGTCGAAAGATCATTTCCGGATGATACCACTGATCCATATAGTCCAGTGAATCTGCCCCTACAATATAGTAATACTGATGATCCGGATGCTCCCGGCAAAGCTGTTCCAGTGTATCGGCAGTATAGGTATTCCCTACACGCTGTAATTCAATTTCTGACAGTTCCAGTCCCTCATGATCACAGATGGCAAGAGCCGTCATGGCAGCACGGTGGGCACCCTCCGTCACAGTGCGGCAACCATTCTTATAGGCCGGTACACCTGTGGGCATAAACCAGACACGATCCAATGAAAACTGGGTCTTTGCAGCAATTCCCAACATCACATGTCCAATATGAATGGGATCAAATGTCCCTCCCATGATTCCAATCCGGTTCATACGCTCCTCCTTTGTGATTGAGACAGATTCCAATTCCAGATGTTCGCCATCTCTTTATCTGGGCATCTGATATCTACGCTTTTCTGGATCCTTGTGGGGACGATACAGCACGATCTTCTTCCCGATCACCTGTACCACATCTGCACGGGTTCTGCCTGCTATAGCATCTGCAATGTAATGTACATCATCGGTACAATTTTGTAGTACATTTAACTTGATCAATTCTCTTGCCTCAAGTGCTTCACTGACTGCCTCTGTTAACTCCGGTGTCACACTGGATTTGCCAATGTGCAAAATCGGTTCCATGGTCATTGCCTGGGAACGCAGATAAGCTCTTTCTTTGCTTGTCATGATTTCTACTCCTTATAATAATCAAATGCCAATTCATACATACGCACAGTATCCCCTTCTTCAATACCGGCAGCCTCTAAATCATCCAGAATACCGCTGGTTTTTAAGAACTGCTGGAAGAACGCAAAACCACGTTCTGTATCCAGATTGGTATACCCTAACATTTTCTCAATGCGCGGTCCTTCCACTGTATACTCATGGTCACCAGTGTGTTCTACCGTATAAGGCAGATTTGCATTGGAATTGACCGTATATTCAAATTCCTTCTCAAATACGATCGGTTCCGGATCTACTGTTTTCAAAAGATCTCTCACATAATACAGCAGTTCTTTCACACCTTCTCCTGTGGCAGCAGAAATGGGGAAAATGGGAATGTCGGTTCCGTATTCCTCACGAATCAGCTGAACCATTTCTTCTCTGTCTTCTTCCGGTAAAGTATCCATCTTATTGGCAGCAATCACCTGGGGACGCTTCATCAAGTCCGGATTATATGCCTCTAGTTCTGCATTGATGGCACGAATATCTTCTACCGGATCCCGACCTTCTACACCGGCACCGTCAATGATGTGAATCAGCACTTTGGTACGCTCAATGTGACGCAGGAACTCATGTCCCAGACCT
>ONWL01000056.1:532-8485 GCA_900321525.1 uncultured Eubacteriales bacterium | reverse complement strand
TGATCTTGGAACCTTCACGGTTCGGGAAGTTACGGGTAGAATGTCTGATACTCAATCCCTTATTAGCCGGTACATCACCTGCGCCAAAGCATGGACCGCAGAATGCGGTACGCACGGTAGCGCCTGCTGCCATAAACTTGGTAATGGCGCCGTTCTTCACCAGTTCCATGAAGATGGGCTGGGATGCCGGATATACGCTTAAGGAGAACGCATCTGCACCGATGTTCTGACCTGCCAGAATATCTGCTGCGTCACACAGGTTCTCAAATCCACCGCCTGCACAGCCGGCAATGACACCCTGTTCTACATACAGTCTGCCATTGCGGATCTTATCCCGCAGTGTAAACGGAATCTTGCCGTCTAAGCTGACCAGCGCCTTCTTCTCTACATCTGCCAGAATGTCTTCCAGATTTGCATTTAACTCTTCGATGGTATAAGTATTGCTTGGATGGAATGGCATGGCGATGGTTGGCTTGATCTGAGACAGATCTACATATACCACACCATCATAGTAGGTCACTGCACCCGGATTCAGTTCCTTGTACTCTTCCGGTCTGCCGTGCATGTCATAGAAATCCTTCACCTGATCATCTGTTACCCAGATAGAAGACAGACAGGTGGTCTCTGTGGTCATCACATCGATGCCGATACGGGTATCCACGCTTAAGTTTGCCACACCTGGTCCTACAAACTCCATCACTTTATTCTTCACATAGCCGTTTGCAAAAACAGCGCCGATGATGGACAGGGCGATATCCTGCGGACCAACACCCTTTTCCGGCTTACCGGTCAGATAGATGGCTACGACACCTGGCATGTTGATGTCATATGTCTTGGACAACAGCTGTTTTACGATCTCCGGACCGCCCTCACCACATGCCATGGTACCCAGGGCACCATAACGGGTATGGCTGTCAGAACCTAAGATCATCTTGCCACAGCCTGCCAACATTTCTCTTGCAAACTGGTGGATAACCGCCTGATGAGGTGGTACATAAATGCCGCCATATTTCTTGGCACAGGATAAACCAAACATATGGTCATCCTCATTGATGGTACCGCCTACTGCACATAAGCTGTTGTGACAGTTGGTCAGTACATAAGGTACCGGAAATTTTTCCAGACCACTGGCACGTGCTGTCTGAATAATTCCAACAAATGTAATGTCATGAGAAGTCAAACGGTCAAATTTAATCTGCAACTTCTCCATATTGCCGGATGTATTGTGTGCTTCTAAAATGCCATATGCCATGGTATTTTGGGATGCCTCTTCCTTAGACGGAACCTCTGCCACCTTGGATGCCAGAATCGCAGCTGCTTCCGGAGTATCTTCCACCAGCTCTGTTCCGTTTAACAGATAAGCACCATTTTGAAATAACTGAATCATAAGTATTCCTCCTGCAATGTAAATCTAATAACAGTCAAAAACTCCTGCTACTAACTCCCGAATATACATCCGAGTGGGATTTTGTTCGCAGAAGGGACAGTTATCCAGTTCTATTATATACGTGCTTTTTCTATAACGCAAGAAAAAAATGCAGAAAGTAGCCAATCCATACAATGCTGACTCTCTACAGCCATCAGTTCTCTGGCTGAATGCATGGCCAGAATGGGCACCCCAATGTCTACTGTAGCCATGGGCAGCCAGGAAGAGACCAGTGATCCCAATGTGCTGCCCCCTCTCACATCTGAGCGGTTGCTGAAATGGGTCACGGGAATGCCGTATTGTCTGCAAAGTCCGTCTACCACCCCGGCAGCCATACTGTCCGTGGCATACCGCTGGTTGGACTCTAACTTCACTACCACAGAGGGAGAGAGTGTCACATCTGTAGTAGGATCTGCCTTTTCCGGATGACTGGGATGTCTGGCATGTGCCACATCTACGGACAATCCAATTCCGCCAAAGATCAAATTCAACTGCTGCTGTCTGGTAAGAGACAGTCCTTCCCCAATCTTTTCCAATACCAATGGCAGAAGTGCCGAATCTGCACCCTGCTTGCTTTTGGAACCACATTCCTCATTGTCAAACAACACGATCATATCCAGTCCATCCTGTCTGTAACTGTCCAACAATCCGACCAGGCAGGATGCACAGGAAGTCAGGTTGTCAATTCGCGGCGCAGAAAGCAATTCTCCTCTGTTTCCTACAAATTCCCCTTCTTCCTGTACATATATGTACAAATCATACCCCAAAATATCTTCTGCCGGCACACCCACCTCTGCCGAAAGCATCTGTAAGAACCAGTCCCCTTCTGCTTTCTCTGCATCATCTGCCAGCCCTGCAATGGGCAACAGGTCAATCTGTGGATTGTAAGCATAGCCGCTGTTTGCCTCTCTGTTCATATGAATGGCCAGATTGGGCAGATACACCACAGGCCGTCCAAAATCCACCAGTTTACATTCCGGTTTAAAAGGTGTTTCCCCCTTACAGGTCACCTTTCCCGCAATCGACAGAGGTCTGTCAAACCAGCTGCTGTAAATGGGGCCTCCATACACTTCTACATTTAATCGTCTGCACCCTGCTGCTTCCTGTGCAGGCATCGGTTTGATCCGCAGGCAAGGCCAGTCCGTATGGGCTGCTGCCAGACGAAACTGCTGTCCCGGTGCAAATGCCGGATTTACCCGAAAGGCGATACAGGTGGTCTGGTATACATCTAACATATAATTTTGTCCTGGCTCCAGGTGCCATTCTTCTGTGAGAGACAATTCCTGATACCCTTTCTCTGCCAGCTGTCGTTTTGCTTCTGCCACCATGTGATAGGGTGACACACAGATTTTACTAAGGGCAGAAAGTGCTTCTGCCTGTTTTTGATTTATTTCCATATTCATTTATTCCTTTTATTTACGTATATGAATGGTTTGTCACAGTGCATCCTGCATCTGTTTTGACTTCATCTGTTGCACTTCATCCTAAGCCTGTTTCCACAAAATTTCTTATGATTTATCCTGATCTTGTTTCTTTTTCGGAGTGGTCAGCTTCCTGCCCAAAGCAGATAATCTAAGTCTGACCGTCCGCCGTTCTTTCTCCTCTTTGGGTTTCCCAAAAATATACATGGGAATGCCCTTCTTTTCCAACTTCCGATTGATCGTCAGACTGACCACATAATAAATCACGCCCAGTGTCGGTACGCCCAAAATCATACCTGCCACACCAAAAATACCGCCGCCTACCAAAATGGCAAAAATCACCCAAAACGGAGTCAGTCCGGTAGAATCTCCTAAAATCGCCGGACCAATGATATTGCCGTCTACCTGCTGCAATACCAGAATAAACAGAATAAAAATCAGACCATCTTTTGGCGAAACAAGCAGCAACAATATGGTACCGATGACTCCGCCAATATAAGGACCGAAAAACGGAATAATATTGGTAATTCCTACAATCACACTGATCAAAGCAGTATACGGCATTTCTAAGATCTGCATAAACACAAAGCAAAAAATTCCGATGATGATTCCGTCAATGACTTTTCCGGAAATAAATCCACTGAAAATGGCATTGCTCTGGCGCAGCACCTGAATGGTCATCGGTACTTTCTGTTCCGGCAGCACCGCATAAATCAGCTTCTTTAACTGCCGTTTAAAGGTTCTGGCACTAGACAGGGCATACAACGCCACAATGATGCCGATGATCAGATTACTGAACAAAGAAATGGCGCCAAAAATTCCGGTAGAAACCGAAGTAAGCAATGTGTTGACCTGACGCAGGAAATTATTCTGTAACCAGTTTTGCAGCATGTCCTGTAACTGTGTAATATATTTATAAATTCTTTCATAACTGGCCTGATTGGCCTGTAATTTTTCTGTGGCATATGCCACTAACGTCCGCAGCTGTCTGGGCACCTGATTCACTGCCACAATGATATTGCTGACCAGCTCCGGCAGCACCATCCGCCCCAGCCAATAGACACAAACCGATACCATACAAAATACAATGACAATGCTCAGCAAATTACTGACCGAC
Source organism: uncultured Eubacteriales bacterium (assembly GCA_900321525.1). GTDB lineage: Bacteria > Bacillota > Clostridia > Lachnospirales > Lachnospiraceae > UBA2942. The sequence goes on along the minus strand of ONWL01000056.1, from coordinate 4,521 downwards.
TCTACAGTGTTTTCTTTCCGTATAATCCGGGGCAGATATTTCTCAAATACGCCTCGAAACCAACGCACCATAGGATACAATAAATAGGCCAGCACAGCGCCGATCAGGATCGGCTGCAAAATATGCAGTCCCGTCTGCACCATACCAATGATCGTTTCAAACCGCCAGATAATGAGAAATACCAAGATGCCGGTTACGATCACACCCAATTGCAGAAAAAATTTCTGTTTTTCTTCCTTTTGCATTTGTCCCTCCTGTCCATTTTCCTATCAAAAGTGCCTGCGGCTCCGCTGCAAAAACAGGGGATCTTACGGCGCAAACCAGAAAATGCAGCCATTGCCCATCCCTGTTTTTTCCACTCCGCATGCCTCTATAGTAGCACATTCCCTTGGACAAAAAAAGAGAAAAAAGAAAAACTTGCAGTAATATCCACGGAGATGCCTATAGCCTTTTCTGGTACATTCTGCTATATTAAAAAGGAAAATCATTTTAATATACCATCATTCGGTGGAACATCACTTTCACATCCACCGAAAGGGGATGCACAAACATGTGCAGGTAATCGTAAAACACATACCTACTTTTGATATGTGCTGACAAGTAAGGAAACTCTGACGCACAAAGGCTGTTGAACCTGTCGGTACTCACCTTTCTGGAATTGTAGCACAAACAGAGAAGTTTCGTATCCGTTATATTTTCATTGAAATAAAAGCTTGCCTGAAAAAGCCATATTGCCAACGAAGACAACACTTCAAAGAAGGGATTGGCGTTTCGCAATTACCTATCACATGAAATCCCCGGAAAGGAGTTTTATGATCATTCGTATTAGAGGCAGCAAAGCCACCGCTGCCATTGATTCTGTAGGCGCACAGCTTATTTCCTTTCAGGATGCCAGCCATAAAGAATACATCTGGGATCAGAACCCGGCTTATTGGAGCAGTTCTTCCCCTGTGCTGTTTCCTATGATCAGCAATCTGCGTCCCTGCGGCACAGAGATGGAAGGCAAGATGTATCCGCTGACCAGACACGGCGTAGTGCGGTATGCACCTTTTGCAGTGACTGCCCAGACCGAAGACAGCGTCACATTCTGTACCTGTTCCAACGAAGACACGCTGCAGGTTTATCCCTACCAGTTTGCCCTGTATGTGACCTTCACCATCGCTGAGGAATCGCTGCATGTGGAATTGAAAGTAGAAAATACCGGCTCCAACACCATGTATTATCACATTGGCGGACACCCGGCCTTCCACTGTCCGATGAACGAAGGAGAACGTTTCGAAGACTACGAACTGCGCTTCCCTTGTGAAGAGACCATCACCAGTCCGGTTTACAACATCCAGCAGCAGATGATCTTACATGACCACACCGCACAGTATCTCGACCACAGCAGCCGTCTGCCGTTAGACTATTCTCTGTTTGACAGCGATGCCTTGATCTTTACTGGCCTCAAATCTTCATATGTATCACTGGTACATAAAGAAACCGGAAAAGGCATCCGGTTCACGCCGGAACACTTTGAAACACTTGCTTTCTGGTCCCCTATCGGCAAAAAAGCACCATTCCTCTGCATCGAGCCATGGAACGGCACTGCCATCTGGGATACAGACGATGACGTATTTTCCCATAAAAAGGGCATCTGCACGTTAAGCGCCGGCGCCGCTTCCTGTTACGGGTACTGGATTGCACCTGAAAAATGATAGGTTTTTGCAAAAAAAGCTTTACATTGTCTGAAAATTTGACTATAATTTTCTTACAGGCATACAGTCTAAATGGTAATCGCACTTCTGTATGACAGTGCAGTTGCTGGGAATGGACTGTAAATACAATCTGAACGAGTACACCGGAAGAGACGGTTCGTCCTTCTGTATGTACGGAAGGGAGTTTTTCATGAAAAAGTTTCTTCAGGAGTTTAAAGACTTCGCAATCAAGGGCAATATGCTGGATCTGGCCATTGGTATGATCATCGGCGCTGCATTTTCTGCTCTGGTCGGTGCTATGGTAGCTGATCTGTTCAACCCAGTGCTGAGCTTGATCGTCAGAGGGGATTTCCAGAATCTGTTCATTCCTCTTGATGGCGGCACTTACAAGACTCTGGCAGAAGCACAGGAAGCCGGCGCTGCCGTATTTGCGTATGGTGACTTCATCACACAGGTGATCAATTTCATCTTACAGGCATTTGTGATCTTCCTGTTGGTCAAAGTCGTTGCCAAGTTGCGCAAGCCGGCAGAGGCACCTGCTGCTCCAGCAGTCAAAACTTGTCCTTACTGCAAGAGCGAGATTGCAAAGGATGCTACCAAGTGCCCGCATTGTACTTCTCAGGTAGACTGATCCGGCTGTTATCATTCCCAGAGCCATTGTTGGATCACTGCACATAGGAAACGACATACGAAGAAGTTTTAGAAGCCGGGAATTCAAAGGATTGGCGGATCACTGGCATAGAAAACCGGACAGCATATTTTGTGCTTGATTTTGTACAAAACATCCCTCTGTCGGATCCTGGTGCGCTACCCGTCAAGAGGACAGTGAATAATTTAAAAATTTTGTGCCGCCAGTCGAGCAATCGGCTGGCGGCATTCTTATGCTGCGGCAAAGGGGAGATTCCTGTCATAGAAATGCCCCCTTCTCCAGAGATTATTTGTCTTTTTTGGTCACTGCTTCGATCATTTCAGGGGATGCATTTAAGGTGATATTCTTATTGACCTTGGCGTCATATCCCTGGGCTTTGACAATATCCTGCAGATCGATGCCGGTCACTTCCTTCATGGACTCAAACACCTGTGTCATCACACCAGTCACGTTGCCAGCAACATTGTTCACGCCGTTGCCCTCTCCGCCGTTGTCCATGATGACAATCTTATCAATCTGGGACAATGGCTGTGCAATGCTGCCTGCTACCTGCGGCAATACCTGGATCAACATCTCTGCTACCGCAGCGCCTGTGTACTTCTGGTATGCTTCTGCTTTCTTTTCCATGGCTTCTGCTTCTGCGATACCTTTTGCCCGGATGGCCTCTGCCTCTGCAAGACCTTTCTGGCTGATGACGTTGGCTTCTGCAAGACCGGTATTTTTGATGGCCTCTGCTTCCGCTTCTGCCTGAATCTTCTTTGCCTGCGCTTCCGCTGCTGCCTTTAATTTAGCAGCTTCTGCTTCCGCCTCTGCAAATTTCTTCCGGGCCTCTGCCTCTGCTTCTGCTTCCGCAATCTTACGATACTTCTGTGCATCTGCCACCGTCTGCTGTTTTGCCTTTTCTGCCACTGCCGGCTCTACCACTTCTGCACGAAGACTTTCTTTCCGGCGCTCTGCCTGCTTCTGAGCCAATTCGATATTCTTCTGCTCCTTGGTGATCTGAATCTGCACCTGGGCTGCTTCAATATCTTTCTGACGCTCCTGACGCAGCAATTCTGCATCCATCTGTGCGCTGACCACTTCTTTTTCTGTGATGTTCTTCTGGATCTCATAAGCGGCATCGGCTTTTGCCTTAGCAGTCTGCTGTTCCTGCATATACGCAGCTTCCTGCACCGCTTTGCTCTTTGCCGCCTCTGCGATCTCAGTTTCCGCCTGTAATCTGGCCTGCTCTCCGGAACGCTTTGCCTTAGATGTCTCGATCTGCGTCTCTCTGGCAGCTTCCGCTTTGGCGATCTCTGCATCCTTTTTCTTTTCTACGATCTGCTTGACGCCAAGCGCCTGGATGTATCCATTGGAATCGCTGATATCCTTAATGGTAAATACCTTCACTTCCAGACCCATCTCTGCTAACTCAGTGCCAACCACTTCCTGTACTCTGGAAGAAAACGTCTCTCTGTCCCGATAAATCTCTTCCACGGTCATCGTAGAGACAATCTCACGCAGCTTACCTTCGAGTACATTCATTGCTGTTTCCCGAATGGACTGCTCTATGGCACTCTCATTTCTTCCGGTAAACTGCTCAATGGCATTGAAAATCGACTGCTGTTCATTTTTTACTTTGATGACTGCGGTACCTACCACTG
>ONWL01000056.1:0-448 GCA_900321525.1 uncultured Eubacteriales bacterium | reverse complement strand
ACCACATCTAACTGGATGTTGCCAAGGGAAATGTAATCAATTCGTTCCAATACCGGAACCACCAGTCCGCCTCCGCCTGTGATGATCCGTTTCTTCATACCTGTCACCACAGCAGCTTTGTCCTGCGGTACTTTCTTCCACATGGAAAATACCAATGCCAGGATCAAAAGAATACCCACTACTAAAATTGCTGTTAAAATTTCCGGTCTCATATCCCGTAATACTCCTTTCTATTTGTTGCAACTATAGACAATTGCGAAACGCCCCTGATGCACCCAAGGGCAGCCTGCCAAAGCCGCAATGCACCGTTCATGATTTCCTGCACTTTGAAGCGGCAGCTGTCTGTCCCCAAAACGTTTCCCTGTAACCCTTTGTAAAACAGACATCTCTGCCGGTCACAACAATCCCCTGTTTACCAGACCAGATCCTGTACCTCCCTGCAAAACAG
>ONWL01000057.1 GCA_900321525.1 uncultured Eubacteriales bacterium | reverse complement strand
ATAGAACCATTTGGAGAAAATGCAATTAAATTAAATGGTGTGCCTGATATTGAATATAGAGAAAAAACAAAAAATGTATTTTTAGATGTACTAGATGAAATGCTTACAAATGAAAGAAGTTCAACCAAAGATGTAGAAGAAACTACGGAAGCAGAGGGCAATCCAGTTGTAACCAGCGGCGATTATGTGTATGATTCAAATGCTGGTACAGTCACATTTACCTATAAGGATAGCGCAACCGCAAGTGCCATTGAGTATATTGCATTCTATGACAATGAAGCAGACGCAAAGGCAGCTTACAATGCAGCAACTGCCGCATTGCCTGGTATTGATCTGCTAGGGCATAGTGGATACTTTATGGAAAGTACAGATGGGGTACACACGCTTACTATGAGTGTGTCGGAAGGTCAGTGGTTTGTATATGGATTCAATTCCATTGATAATGGTGGATTCAAGCAGGAATGGAAGATTGGATCTGCTGTAAAACAGAATGAGGAGACAAATAAATTCCCATTTACAGATGTGAAAAAAACATCTTGGTACTATGATTCTGTGAAGGGAGTATATGAACTGGGTCTGATGACTGGTACAACGGAGATTACTTTTGCTCCAACAGAAACCATGACCAGAGCGATGGCAGCCACTGTACTGTATCGTATGGCAGGCAGTCCTGAAACTGCTTATGAGGAACTGTTCTTAGATGTACCAGACGGCAAGTATTATTCTGAGTCTGTGACTTGGGCAGCCCAGAATGGTGTTGTGAATGGTTTTGGAAATGGCCAATTTAAGCCGGGTACCAATGTGACAAGAGAGCAGTTGGCAAAAATGCTGTACAATTATGCAGAGATGCTGGGGCTGGATACCAGTGGCAGAGCAGACCTGACTACTTTTAAGGATGGCACACAGGTATCCAATTATGCAAAAGAGCCAATGCGCTGGGCGGTTGCAAATGGTATTCTGTCAGGAACAGCAACAGGAAAATTAAAGCCAAGAAGTAATGCCACAAGAGCAGAGGTTGCAAAGATGTTGTTAAACTTCTATAAATTGACAGAAGAATAAGAGAAAGCATCTCTGATACAATAGAATAGGAGATACAATCTAAGAAGCAGTTGATTTGCAGTGATTTCTGTAGATCAACTGTTTTTTTATATAAATAGAAAGATTCTATTCTTATGTAATAATGAGGTGTACACAACTGGATTTTCATGGTATACTGTTAAGAAGAAAAGTATGCCCTTTCATAAAAAGGTATAGAATACAGAAATGAGGGAAGCTATGAAAGTTGTGATTCTGGCAGGCGGATTTGGTACTCGAATCAGCGAGGAAAGCCATCTAAAGCCAAAGCCCATGATAGAGATTGGAGAACAGCCTATTTTATGGCACATTATGAAGGTGTACAGCAGTTATGGATTTGACGAATTTATCATCTGCCTGGGGTATAAGCAGTATATGATTAAGGAATACTTTGCCGATTATTTCCTGCATACGTCAGATGTGACCTTTGATCTGGCAAAGAATGAGATGATCGTACATAATAATTTTTCGGAATCCTGGAAGGTGACATTGGTGGATACCGGATTGAATACCATGACTGGCGGCAGGGTAAAGCGAGTGAAAGAGTACATTGGGAATGAACCATTTATGCTGACTTATGGAGACGGAGTGTCTAATGTAAACATTCCGGAATTGTTGCAATTTCATCAGAATCATGGAAAGATCGGTACCATCACCACTGTCAATGTGGGACAGAGGTTTGGTATTATGGACATTGATGGAGATGGCAGGATTGCTGCGTTCCGGGAGAAGAATGGCAGTGATGGCAGTGTAGTCAATGGTGGGTTTATGGTGATGAATCCTGAAATTTTTGATTATATAGAGGGAGATGAAACTGTTTTTGAGAAAAAACCATTGGAAACACTGGCAGAGCAGGGTCAGTTGATGGCATACCGCCATGAAGGATTCTGGTCCTGTATGGACACCCAGAGAGATAAGAAGTTTTTAGAAGAACTATGGAACAGCGGGAAGGCACCCTGGAAGTTGTGGGAGTAAGCTGTTTTCAGACAAGCAAAAATCTCACTGACAAAACCGATTTGGAGTGAATTTTTGCTTATAACTGTGAAGGTACTGAGCAGTTGTAATTTGCTATAAGAACAAGAGGGAAAAGTAAATGCAGAATTTAGAATTTTATAAAGGGAAGAGGGTGCTCATCACAGGACATACTGGTTTTAAAGGGTCATGGCTGTGTCAGATGCTCTTGCAGGCAGGCGCACAGGTGTGTGGATATGCACTAGAACCGCCCACCAATCCCAGTCTGTTTGTGCTGAGTGGTCTTGTGGATCGGATGGATTCCCGCATAGGAGATGTACGGGATTTGCCTCATCTTATGCAGGTTTTTGATGAGGTGCGGCCGGAACTGGTATTTCACCTGGCGGCACAGCCTATCGTGAGAGAGTCCTACCGGGATCCGGTGGGTACTTACGGTACCAATGTCATGGGAACAGTCAATGTGTTAGAATGTGTGCGCACCCATCCGTCAATCAAGTCCTTTGTGAATGTGACCACAGACAAGGTATATGACAATCAGGAATGGGAGTGGGGATATCGTGAAACGGACCGGTTAGATGGTTACGATCCCTATTCTAACAGCAAGTCCTGTTCTGAATTGGTGACTCACAGCTACATCCGTTCCTTTTTTCAGGATGGACGAGTGGCGGTATCCACTGCACGGGCTGGCAATGTGATTGGCGGCGGCGATTTTGCCACAGACCGTATCATACCAGACTGTATTCGAGCCATGCAGGCGGGAAAGGAGATTTTGGTGCGAAATCCTTATTCCACCAGACCTTACCAGCATGTGTTAGAGCCGTTAGCAGTGTATCTGATGATTGGTGCGGCCCAGTATACCGATCATAGTCTGGCAGGTAATTATAATGTGGGACCGGATGAGCAGGATTGTGTGACTACAGGGGAACTGACAGAACTGTTTTGCAACAGTTGGCAGGACGGTGCGGCATGGAAGAACTGTTCTGTAGAAGGGCCTCATGAGGCTGGATTTTTGAAACTGGATTGTGCGAAAGTGAAGCGAAGCTTTGGGTGGAAGCCAGTGTGGCATGTACAGGAAGCAGTAGAAAAGACTGTAGAGTGGACAAAAGCATGGCTTGGAGGAGAGGATGTGACCGCCTGCATGAACCGCCAGATAGAGGTGTTTTTTGGATGAAAATCGTAACTGTACATCGATTGATGTTTTGCAACGGTTTTGCGAAGCAAAATCCCGAGTGATGCAGGTAAAAATCCCATCGACGGAGTCGATTTGGAATGAATGTTTGTCCGTAACTGTGAGGGTACTGAACGGTCACGAAAAATTTCTGAGGTACAGGCTGTTTTTGGTCTGATCAAAGAATTTTACAATGGCCGATAAGATAGCTATGAAAATAAGGAGGATAAAGAAATGTTAGCAAATATGAAGATTTTTGACTGTAGTTTACGTGAGATCGGGTATCAGACCGGTTGGTATTTTGATAAAAAGTTCTGTCAGGAACTATATCGTTTTGCGGAAAGCCATTACATTGACTATATGGAACTGGGATTTTTCCATAATCCGGATGCAGACCCGAACCGTGGGGCGTTTCGTTACTGTAATTTAAGAACGTCAGAAATTGCGGATATTTTTGACTATGTAAAGAACCGTACCAAGTTGTCTGCCATGCGTGATATCCAGCGTCCTTTGACAGATATGATTCCCAAGAGTGAGACACTGGTAGATGCAGTCCGTATTCTGACTCGTTCTCATGAGACAGACCCGGAAGTTTTGAAATACAATATTGATTTGTGTCAGAAGCTTGGATATGAAGTGTTTGTCAACTTTACCAGTGCCGGCGCCAATTCCATCGAGCAGAACCGAAACTTTGCAAAGCTGTTAAAGGAAACTGGAGTAGAATATATTTATTTTGCGGATACAGAAAGTATTATGACTCCAGATTATGTGCGTAATACCATTGCAGTCTGCAAGGAGGAAGGCATGAAGGTGGGGATGCATCTGCATGATAAGAATGGTACAGCAGAGGAACTGGCTGATTTGTCCATTGCACTGGGGGTAGATGGCATTGATATTACCCATTTGGGACTGGGCGGCAAGTGGAGAGATGGCAATCTGACTATGGATTATCTGATGCGTAAATTCAGCATTCCTACTGGTTATGAGCTGACTATGGTGCGCAATGAAGTGATCAATCAGCTGATTCGTTTTGCAGAACATTCCGCAGCAGAATAACTCTGATGCGCCACGAATTAATCGTAAACGCAGAATTCTTTTCTTATGTACTGCTTCACAAAAAGAGTTGTGCGGCAAGAAGGATTAAAATGACAAAAGGATGTGGGATATATCCTGCATTTATGTGAAAGGGTAAATTGATGAAAATAAAAGTTGCCAAGTACATTGCCGGCTTTTTGGTAGAGCATGGCGTAGAACATATTTTTACAGTGACCGGCGGCGGTGCCATGCATCTCAATGACGCCTTCGGACATCAGGAAGGTTTGACTTGTGTGTACAATCATCATGAGCAGGCATGTGCCATTGGAGCAGAGGGATACACCAGACTAACTGGCAAGATTGCAGGTGTGTGTGTGACTACAGGACCTGGTGGAACCAATGCCATTACCGGTGTGGTAGGAGCTCATCTGGATTCCATTCCTATGTTTGTGATTTCTGGTCAGGTAAAGAGAGAAACCACCATATGGAGTTGTCCGGATCTTCCATTGCGTCAGCTGGGAGATCAGGAGTTTTCTATCATTCCTGCGGTGAAGAATATGACCAAATATGCCCATATGATTACAGATGCTTCCGAGATTCGTTATCATTTGGAAAAGGCATGGTATTTGTGCCTGCATGGCAGAGGCGGAGCGGTGTGGCTGGATGTACCATTGGACATTCAGGCGGCGACGATAGAAACAGAGGAACTGAAAGGTTATGATCCGACAGAAGATGTAGCCACAGAACAGCCGGTTTATGACCGGAGCTTGACGGTGCAGATTTTGGAGAAAATCGCAGGGGCAAAACGTCCAGTGATCATGGCAGGAGAAGCCATTCGGTTTGCCGGTGCATTTGATAGTTTTTTAAAGTTGGTAGACAAGTTGCAGATTCCGGTGGTAACCGCATTCAATGCACAGGATTCTCTCTGGGATGCCCATCCTTTGTTTGCAGGTCGTCCGGCGACCATCGGTACCAGAGGGGGCAATTTTGTCACCCAAAACAGTGATCTGATGCTGATTTTAGGCTGTCGCATGAACCTGCGTCAGATTGGATACAATACAGCAGAGTATGCACCGGATACCTACAAGATTTGGGTGGACATTGATCCGGCAGAATTACAGAAGCCTACCATCCGGCCGGATATGCCCATTGTGGCAGATGTAAAGGACGTGATAGAGGATTTGTTACAGGCAGAGTGTCCAGTGTGGAATTTTTCCAAGTGGATTACATGGTGTAAAAAGGTGAATGCACAGTATCCAGCCTGCCTGCCGGAATATGATGAGAAGAGCAGTCCGGTTAATCCATACGTGTTTGTAAAAAAAGTATTTGCGCATTTTGCAGAGGATGATGTAATGGTCTGTGGTAATGCTACAGCAGCCATTGTGCCGTTCCAGACTGGTGCCATGAAAAAAGGACAGCGGATTTTTTCTAATTCTGCTATTGCGGCCATGGGTTATGGTTTCCCGGCAGCCATTGGTGCCTGCGTGGCAAGAAAAGGCGGCCGTGTCATCTGTTTTGATGGAGATGGCAGTTTCCAGATGAACTTGCAGGAGCTACAGACGGTGGTTTATCACCGGATGAATTTAAAACTGTTTTATTTGAATAATTCTGGTTACCATTCCATCCGACAGACTCAGATGAATACCTTCCAGTCTCAGTTTGTGGGTATTGGAGATGGATATGGACTGAGTTTTCCAGATGCGGAGAAGATTGCCGGTGCGTATGGCATTCCCTATGTGAAGATTGACTGTCATGAGGGAATAGAGGAAAAAGCAGAGGAAGTGCTTTCCATAGAGGGTCCGGTATTTTGTGAAGTGGTATTAGACCCAGAGCAAATGTTCTGGCCAAAGATTTCTTCCAAGGTGTTATCGGATGGAAGAATTGTGTCTCCACCCATTGATGATATGTTTCCGTTTTTGCCAAGAGAAGAATATGAAGCAGTGAAGGCAGAAGCGCAGAACTTGTAGAATTGGAAAACAGGCAGATTGTAAATCAATGTGACGACTGTCTGGTGATGAGGAAAAAATCATGAAAATACCGGAGAAATGGGCAAAGTCTTTTGCGGAAGCGAAGAAAGATTGGGGAGGAAAGTTAGATCCGGCTTCTATTCGTACTGCCTGTATTGTACTTTTGCTCGGAACACTGCAAATCATATGGGCAGTAGGGCATGGAGAATTTATTGCCATTCGATTGTTAGATGGCAGAGACTGGATGAATGCTGTCGTTCATATTTTAAAGGTCAGTGGGTTTCTTTGTGGATTCACTGCCGTTCTGGGATTTGTGACAGCAGATAAGGATAAGATGGTATATGCACAGCTGGCACTGGGTATGGTACAGTTGTTTTTGCTGGACTTGTGTCTGTTGTTGCACTTTGGGATGGCAGTGACAGGTGGATTGATTCCTTATGTAGGGACTGTGATGTTTATCAATGCAGCAGAGCGGCATCGGAATCTGTTGGAATCTACAGAGAAAAAGTCGGATTCCGGTGTAAAAGTCTATACAGGCAGCCTGTTGCTGTTGGTACTGTTGCTGCCTTTTGGATATTTTCTTTCCCAGATGCTTTCCATTTATGACCATAGTTTTTTTCCACAGAAAGCGATGGCTGTGACTGGCAGTATTTTATTTGTGGCGGTTTTGTTGGTTGCCATTGCCGGTTTTTTATGGGGAGAAAAAGAAGAAACCCGACTGATCCTCAAAATGTTGGTGGGGATTTTGTGTATCATTTATATCATTGCATTGATTGTAGCAATCCATTTGTACCTGTCTATGGATCAGATGCGGATGCTGGTTTGCGTGGGAGTACTCATTGCAGGCATTGGCGCAGATATATCAGGAGTACTTGCCTGGGAACCACCAGCATACTGAATCCAAATAGAGTGAGGAAATGAAGATGATCATGAAACGTGCAATTATTACCGGAGGAACCGGTATGCTGGGGCTGGCACTGATGCGCCTCCTGGTGAAGGAGGGGATTCAGGTACTGGTGCTGGTGCATCCCGGTTCTGCCAAGTGTGACAGGATTCCATCCCATCCATTGATTCAGGTGGAAGCATGCGGACTAGAAGAACTGCATGAGTTTACCCCCGAAGGACAGTATGATGCCTTTTTCCATTTTGCATGGGCAGGGACTTATGGGGATGTGAGAAATAACATGTATTTACAAAACGAAAACATTCGTTACACATTGGATGCAGTGGAATTGGCACACCGGACAGGCTGCCAGGTATTTTGTGGGGCAGGTTCTCAGGCAGAATATGGCAGGGTAGAAGGAACACTTTCTTCTGCCACACCGGTCCATCCGGAAACCGGCTATGGTATGGCAAAACTGTGTGCCGGTCAGATGAGCCGCAGGATGTGTGCCGGATATGGCATCCGTCAGATATGGTTTCGGATTCTCAGTATCTATGGGCCTTTTGATGGTCCCCAGACCATGGTCATGTCCGGGATTCGACAGATGCTGGCAGGAGAACGACCCCGGTATACAAAAGGAGAGCAGCTGTGGGATTACCTGCACTGTGATGATGCGGCCAGGGCGTTTTATCTGAGTGCATTATATGGAAAAGATGGGGC
>ONWL01000031.1 GCA_900321525.1 uncultured Eubacteriales bacterium | reverse complement strand
CAGGGCAAGGGCTTTGACCCACGCAAGCTTCTGGCTCCAGGTGCAGAGGCGATCAAGGCTACTGTAAAGGAAAAGATGGAATTATTCGGATCTATTGGTAAAGCATGAGAAACGAACAGGGATCAGAAGGAGGCAAGAGCAAAATCAGACTTGCCGTACTGATTCTCTCCTGTATGGTATTTGTGTTTGCTGCCTATCAGCTGATACAGATTGCAAGGGGCTATCACACCAGTGTGAAAGAATATGATGAGATACGGGCAGCAGCCAAAGAGACTGCTGCTTCGGTCTCGGAGTCCGTTGTGGAGGAATCCACGGAATCTGTGTCCGATCCATCGGATGATGCATCAGAGACACTAGAATCAGAATCTACGGTAGAAGAAACTCTTACCGCGGATGAACTGAAACAGATTCTAGAGGATGCGGAGCATGCAGAGGAAGGGAATATTCTGGAGGAAATGAAGCCGGACGAGGCAGGCAGACTGATTCGGGTGGGAACCATCGATTATGGCAGCATTGATTATGCGGCTTATGAGAGTCCCGGCCAGATTTTGATTTCCGGTTCTGCACTGGATGTATTGGTGGATGCCAGATATCCCATGGACTTTGGGTATCTGCTCGGTATCAATCCGGAAGTGGTGGGATGGATTCGGGTGGAAGGCACCAATATCGACTATCCCATGGTACAGAGTACAGACAATGAAAAGTATCTCCGTATGACCATCAGCGGAGAATGGAATAATGCAGGCAGCATTTTTGTGGATTATCGTGTAGCCCAGCCTTTTGTCAGTGAAAATACGATCATTCATGGACATAACCAGAGAAACAATATGATGTTTCATGAATTGGTAAACTATGCAGATGAGAATTATTTCAACGGACATCAGAGAATTTTGATTGATACACCGGATGGTGCATGCAGTACCTATCAGGTGTTTGCGTTTTATAAGTCTCCGAAAAAAAGTGCAACGTATGACTGTAGTTATGATAGCGTTGCAGAGTATCAGATGTACCTGGATTACATCGAGGAAAACAACTGGTATCACAATGGAACACAGGTGACCACAGATGATCGGATCATCACATTGTCCACCTGTTCCAACGAATGGGATGACACCCGTTATGTGATCCATGCAAAGAAAATCAGTTAAACCGTGCCTGGTGATACAAAAAGATTCAAGAGATTCCGAATTTTATTTTGTAGTTGGCACGGTTTTTGTGATTTTTCATGTTTTTGAAAAATGTGCTTGCATTTTTCTTGAAAATAGAGTATCCTATATTAGGATAATTCATAAACGCAGAACAAAGGGGTTCTCATAAATGGTATGGTTTTGTTTGACATACTGTTTATGAGTGCCCCTTTGTGTTATTTATGATATTATGAAGGGTTCCGTGTGACAGGCCGGTTGACGGATTGGTATGTGACACAAATTCATGAATGAGAGGATGAAGCATATGAACAATCTAGCAGAAATTTTTGGCGCAGACGTATTTAACGGTGCAACAATGAAAGCAATGGTCGCTCCTGAAGTTTACGAGAAATTTGTACAGCTGTCAAAGGAAGGTGGCGAGATCACTCGTGAAATCGCAGACCCTATTGCAGCCGCAATGAAGGAGTGGGCAATTGGCAAGGGTGCCACACATTTCACACATGTGTTCCAGCCATATATTATCAGCATTCATGCAGAAAAACACGATTCTTTCTGTTCTCTGCCAAATGCGGAAGGTAAGGTAGAAGCAGACTTCAGTGGTAAGGATTTGATGATGGGTGAGCCGGATGCTTCTTCTTTCCCATCTGGTGGTTTGAGACAGACCAGTGCAGCAAGAGGTTATACGGTATGGGATATTACTTCTCCCGCTTATGTAAAAGAAAAAATATTGTGTATTCCGACTGTATTCTGTTCTTATACAGGTGAGGCGCTGGATACCAAGACTCCATTGCTTCGTTCTATGGATGCAGTGAATGAGCAGGGTCTGCGTCTGTTAAAGCTGTTCGGCAATACCACAGCAACCAAGGTAACTTCTTATGTAGGACCGGAGCAGGAGTTCTTCTTGGTGGATCGTAAGTTATGGGAGCAGAGACCTGACTTGGTATATGCAGGACGTACCCTGTTTGGTACACTTCCACCAAAGGGACAGGAAATGGATGATCAGTATTTCTCCTCCATTCCTACCAGAATTAAGGCATATTTGAATGATTTGAATGAACAGTTATGGAGACTGGGCATTACTGCAAAGACAGAGCATAAAGAAGTTGCGCCAGGGCAGTATGAGGTTGCACCAATCTTTTCTATTTCTACAGTTGCATTGGATAGCAACTATGTATTGATGGATGCGTTAAAGAAGACTGCTGCAAAACATGATCTGGTTTGTCTGCTTCATGAGAAGCCATATGCAGGTGTCAATGGTTCCGGTAAGCACAACAACTGGTCCATTGGTGCAGATGACGGTACTAACTTTTTTAAACCGGGCAAAGAGCCACATCAGAACAAGTTGTTCCTTCTGGTATTGGCTTGTCTGACAAAGGCAGTGGATCAAAATGCGGTATTGCTCAGAGCATCTGCTTCCAATGCAGGTAACGACCATAGATTAGGCGCAAATGAGGCACCGCCTGCGATCATTTCCATGTATCTGGGTGACCAGGTAGGAGATGTGGTAGACCAGATTTTGGAAAATGGTGTGGCAACACATAGTCTGCATACCGGTAAGCTGGATTTGGGTGTCAGCACACTGCCTGTACTGGACAAAGACCCGACAGACCGTAACCGTACTTCTCCATTTGCATTTACCGGTAACAGATTTGAGTTTAGAATGGTTGCTTCCAGCAACAGCATCGGTGATGCAAACACAGTGTTAAACACTATGATGGCAGATGTATTCTGTGAGGCGTGTGATGCATTAGAAGGGGTAGAAAACTTCGATGCAGCAGTAGACAAATACATTTATGAGACTTTGAACGCACACCAGAGAGTCATCTTCAATGGCAATGGTTATTCCGAAGAGTGGCCATTAGAAGCTGCAAAGCGTGGTCTGCCCAACAAGAAGTCTGTAGTAGATGCACTGCCTGCTTATACATATGATGGCACAGTGAAGATGTTTGAGAAATTCCACGTATTGACCAGATCTGAGTTAGAGGCACGTGAAAACATCTTAGAAGAGCAGTATTCCGGTATCATCAACATTGAGGCAAAGACCATGGTATACATGGCTTCTAACCTGATTGAGCCGGCTGTCATCAAGTATGTAACCGAGTTGGCAAGATCCATCTCTACCATTCAGAAAGCTTGCCCGGGTGCAGACACCAGTGTACAGGAAGATGCGCTGGTTAAGATTTCTGCGCTGTTGGCAGAGACGAAAGCTGCATCTGATGCCATCGATGTGGCAGTGGCATATGCATCTTCTAAGGAAGACTCTAAGAGCATTGCAAGAGCGTACAGAGATCAGGTATTCTCTCAGATGGCAGTATTGCGGAATGCGGTAGATACCTTAGAGGGACTGGTAGCGAAGGAAGCATGGCCAATGCCAACTTACGGAGATCTGCTGTTCTTAGACTAATGTATTTGGAGAACATGAGTCCAATGAATCTACTCTCATGATATAAAATGATAAGATAGGGTAATAATATAGAAGCAGCCGCTGTAAAGGATTTCCTTTATGGTGGCTGCTTTGGTCTGTAACTGTGGGGGGAACTGAAGCGTTACGGGATGTTCATAAATTCCGTCACACAAAACGAAAAGCAGTAACCTGACGGTTGCTGCTTTTCGTTCAAGAAAGGGAGGAGTGCTGATACCTCATGTACCAGCGTATTATGAAAAAATATTAGAAAATAACAAATATTTTGTAGTACGCATATATTATATAATTCTGTCACTGTGTGAATCAGTGACATTTGCTTTATGGTTATAGTATAGATGCCAATCGTGAAGAATGTTTACACAGAATGTAAAAGGTTTTTGAAAAAAATATGAACAAAATATGAACGAACAATATGGCCTTGGTATATAAAAATGGAAATAAAAATGTAAGGAAAAACAAAAGAAGAGAATAGACAAAAAAACAGGCAAACGGTATAATGAATACAGACGACGATGGGATGTCAGAAAGTAAAAAATTGGGAAGGGGGAGATTTCGTATGATCAATTATAAGTGCCCACAATGCGGTGCCTATATGATTTATAATCCGGCAAAAAAATGTCTGATCTGTGAATACTGTGGCAAGACAGAGGATATTAAAGTGCTGTCAGCTGAAGAGCAGGCAGAATTGCTGCAGGAGGCAGAGGCTTCTTCGGAAGTGTGGGAGGAAACGGTCACAGAAGAGACCAACGGCGAGCAGGTGATGATGCGGCATTACATTTGCAAGAACTGTGGTGCAGAGATTATGACAGATGAGAATACAGCTGCTACGATGTGTGGATTTTGTGGGAATCCTACATTGATAGAAGACCGTCTCAGTGGGGAGACCAGACCGGCAAAGGTGATTCCATTTTCGTTTTCCAGGGAGGAAGCCATAGAGAAGTTTCGGGCGTGGACGAAAAAGGGAAAGTTGACACCATCTGTATTCAGCAGCAGTGCTTCTTTAGATAAGGTGACAGGACTGTATGTGCCATATTGGATTTATGATTTTGATGTGGATGCACAGATGCAGGCCACTGCTACCAGAGTGCGCCACCAGCGCAAGGGACAGTATGAATATATTTATACCGATCATTTTGCATTGGATCGTGGGGTAGAGGTTGGATATGAGCGAATTCCAGCAGATGCATCCAAGAAGATGCCGGATGATGTGATGGATCGGTTAGAGCCGTTTGATTATAAAGAAATGGTAGCGTTTGAAATGCCATATTTATCTGGTTTTCAGGCAGATAAATATGATTACAAAGGCGAAGAATTGGAATCCAGGGCAGCTGCCAGGGCCAGTTCCTATGCAGAGACAGCCACACGCAATACTATGAATGGATATGCCACAGTAAATGTGGTACATAAAAACATCCGTCCGAAGAGGACGAAGATGGAATATACCATGTTTCCGGCATGGATTGTGAATTACACCTATCAGGGAAAGTCTTATTTTGTAACCATGAACGGGCAGACCGGTAAGATCGTGGGCAAGCGGCCTACCAGTGTGGCACGTGCCATCGGGTGGTTTGCAGGAGTATATGCAGGTAGTTTTGCCATTGTACTTTTGATTCTGGCAGCAATGATGATGGGTTAGATGATACAAAAGAGTGACAGGATAGATGGGAGGATCGGAACGGGCATGAAAGTTGGAATGAAATATATCCATGCAAGGCCGATATGGCTTCGGGTTTGCATGATGGCCTTTTGTCTCATGCTGATGGGCAACGTGTGGATGACCACTGCATGGGCAGTGGAAAGTCTGGAGAGTGGTTCAGCCCAGAAGGTATTTGACCAGGCAAGTTTATTTACGGAGTCTCAGGCAGAGGCATTGGAAGAACGGGCGGCACAGATTGCAGAGGAAGAGCAGTATGACATTGCCATTGTGACCACCAATTATACCGGTTCTATGGTCACATATGAGTATGCGGAATCTTTTTATGAAAATAATGGAATCGGTTATGGAGACAATAAGCAGGGATTTTTGCTGTTGATTGACATGGACAATCGTCAGGTCTATATTGATGAATATAATGCATGGGAAGAGAATTTTCAGCTGTCTACCAGAGAGCGGGATGCCATACTGGATGTGATCATGGAATATGCCTATGATGGAGATTTTTATGGTGTAGCAGATTCTTTTCTGGATGAACTGCCACAATATCTGAACAATGGGATCTCTGGTGATGCAGATTACCAATATGCCATTGAGCATGGAGAGCCAGGACAGCAGGAAGTGCAGGAGCCACTGACATTTCCAGAAGCAGTGAAGGAAAGTCTTCCATTGGCTGCTTTGACTGCACTGGTCATTGCCGGAATTACTTTGATTATATTGATCGCTGTGCAGAAGACCGGTGCAAAACCATCTTCCGCAGAGTATCAGAAGGGGGCACTTCGCATATATAGACGCAATGATACATTTATCAATACCACAGTCACAAAGCATAAGATTGAAACTTCTAGCAGCAGTGGCGGCGGTGGAGGTGGTGGCAGTAGCCATCATGGAGGCGGTCACAGTGGTGGTGGTAGAAGCTTTTAGGAACAATTGCCACACAAGTGACAGGGGATTACAGGAGCAAATGAAATACCTTTTGACCCGGAAGTCAAAGTATGTTATGATGAATAAGGTTTGTGTGAGTACAAAGCCAGATGGACGGAATGTTCAGCTGGCTTTGAAAATGCAATTGAAAACGAAATGAAAGATATAAAAAATGGAGGGTACTACAATGGAACAGAAGAATCCAGTGGTAACATTTGAAATGGAAAATGGGGATGTATTTCAGGCAGAGTTATATCCGGAGATTGCCCCCAATACAGTAAACAACTTTATCAGCTTGGTAAAGAAGGGTTTCTATGATGGAGTGATCTTTCACCGTGTCATTGCAGGCTTTATGATTCAGGGCGGTGACCCACAGGGCACAGGTATAGGCGGTCCTGGCTACAGCATCAAGGGCGAGTTTACACAGAATGGGTTTGATAATCCGCTGAAGCATACACCAGGTGTGTTGTCTATGGCCAGAACCATGATGCCAAACTCCGCAGGCAGTCAGTTCTTTGTGATGCATAAGAATTCCCCTCATTTAGATGGTGCGTATGCTGCATTTGGTCAGGTGACAGAAGGAATGGATGTGATCAACAAGATTGCCGCTGTTCGCACAGACTATACGGATAAGCCGGTAGAGCCACAGGTCATGAAGAAAGTGACCGTAGAAACATTTGGCGTGGACTATCCGGAACCAGAGAAGTGCTGATCCGCGTAGAAGCAGTACCAGGCGGCTTTGTGACAGTGACAGAGGATGGAGAAGAGGCCAGCCGACTTACACAACAAGGTGAAGCAGTCATTGGCATCTTGTCGGAAAAAGATGCAGATTCCCCCCAACCGGCCGGGTGCTGGTCGGGGGTTTCTTATTTTATCACAGATATGGAAGCATTGGAAGATACATTTTATCTCAAGGAAGCATATTTTCGGTTTCATGGACTGCCGCTGATCATTGCAAGAGAAGAAGGGGTTTGTTTGCGGGAAATGACCGTGGCAGATGCAGCGGGGATATGGAAACTGCATCAGGATACCCAGATCAGCCGATTTTTGCCCATTCCTGCCACTTCTGTGGCGGAGTTGGAAGAAAAGATTGCCAGTTATATACAATCCATCTATGCTTATTACAGCTGTGGCATCTGGGTGCTGGAAGAGGAAGAAACAGGAGAAATCATCGGCAGAGTGGGTATAGAGCCACAGGAAGCAGTAGAAGAACATTCAGAAGATAGCAGTGAGAAGCCTGACATAGAGGATCACAGAGCCGGTTTTTATCTGGGCTATATGCTGCGTCAGGATTGGCGTGGACAGCATTTGATGGAACGGATGTGTTGTCTGGTATTGGCAGATGCACTAGACCGCCTGGAACTGGAACAAGTATATTGCAAAATTGCGCCGGAGAATACAGCATCTCTGGGATTGGCACGAAAGCTGGGTTTTGTACATGTGGCAGGGGAACTGTATCAGGTTTCATTGTCAAAGTGAAAAAGGGTTGCTTTTTGAAAAAAAAATTTATATAGTATAGGATAGATTGACAAACAGATAGTCATCATTTTTGATGTATAAGTTAGCTTCATGATTATCTAATGTTGGTCTAAAATAGAAAGGAACGTGGAAAATGGAGTCAATACAGTTAAATGCCATGGCAAAGATCAATCTGGGTCTGGATGTACTAAGGAAAAGAGAAGATGGATACCATGAAGTACGTATGATCATGCAGACCGTACATATCTATGATAAGATTCAGTTGACGAGGAAAAAAGAACCAGGGATTTTTCTGACTTCCAGTCTGCGTTTTTTGCCTGTCAATGAAGGGAACCTGGCCTATCGTGCGGCACAGCTTTTGATGGAAGAATTTCAGATCAAAGAAGGATTAGACATCAATCTGCAAAAAAATATACCGGTGGCTGCGGGTATGGCAGGGGGAAGTACAGATGCAGCCGCAGTATTGATTGGTGTGAACAAATTGTTTGCGTTGGGTTTATCGGACAGTGAACTGATGACTCGTGGTGTGAAGCTGGGAGCAGATGTGCCATATTGTGTCATGGGCGGTACCGCTTTGGCAGAAGGCATTGGAGAACAGTTGACCAGATTGCCGGATATGCCGGATTGTTACATTTTGGTGGTAAAACCGGCAATCAATGTATCCACCAAGTTTGTCTATGAAAATCTGGGTGTGAATGATCTTCCTTCAGAGGCCCATGCAGATATTGACGGACAGTTGCAGGCATTGGAGCAGGGGAATTTGTCGGCACTTTGTGATGCAATGGAGAACATCCTGCAGACTGTGACAGAACCGGCACATCCCATCATTGGGGAATTAAAGACGGCCATGAAGAAGAACGGTGCATGTAACGCCATGATGAGCGGAAGCGGCCCTACGGTATTTGGTTTATTTGACCGTGAAGAGATTGCCAAGGCAGCTTATTGGGAGATGCGAAAAGATCATCCCGAAGCACAGATTCATCTGACCAGACCTTGTGCTGGCACGGAATGGATAGAACAGGAAGCATAGATTTAGAAAAATGGGAGAAGTGAGCCAATGCTGAATAATTTGAAACTCAATATGGAAGAATACTTGCCGTTACGTGATGTAGTATTTAAAACATTACGCCAGGGCATCCTGAAAGGAGAACTTGCACCAGGTGAGCGATTATTGGAAGTGCAGTTGGCAGAACGGCTGGGGGTCAGCCGTACACCGGTGCGGGAAGCAATTCACAAGCTTGCCCAGGAGGGACTGGTGGTGCTGATTCCCAGAAAAGGTGCCGAGGTGGCAAGCATTTCAGAAAAATCTCTTCGGGATGTATTGGAAGTACGAATGGCGTTAGAAACGTTAGCAGTCCGCCTGGCATGTGAGCGTATGACAGAAGAAGAACTGCTGGAATTGAAGCAGCGGATGCAGGCATTTGAAGAGGCGGTGTCAGCAGATGATCTGTTGGAAATCACAAAGCGGGATGAAGAATTCCACGATACCATTTATGCAGGCACACACAATGAAAAATTGGTGATTATGATCAATAACCTGCGGGAGCAGATGTATCGATACCGTATGGAGTACATCAAAGAGCGGGATAAGCGTCAAATGCTGGTACAGGAGCACCAGGAAATTACTGATTGTATTTGTAAGAAGCATGCAGAAGAGGCAAAGCAAGCCATTTATCGACATATTGACAATCAGGTGCAGACTGTGGCACAGATCATCAGAGAGCAGTGATGGAAGGATGTCCATCAGATGGATATAGGATTTTCCTATTACATAAAAAGATGTAATAAAAACCAGGCGGTTCCTCTCAAGTGAAGAAAGAGAGAAACAATGCCTGGTTTTCTGTTTGATGAAGATAATATGTTGCTGTTTGGCGTTCGTTCTCATCCATGTTTCAGGATCAGGTTTCTTCCGCCAGCATCTTGGTCAACATCTCTTCAATGACGTGCTGTACATATGCACCGGATTTCTTGCGCTCTTCCTTGGAAAGTACAGACAGATCAATGGGGTCTCCAAACCATACAGTGACAGTTTGGGATCTGATCCATGGCATGTGCTTTTCCAAAACATCTGCGGTATGGATCATAGCAACCGGAATCACCGGGCAGCCGGATTTTTCAGCAATCTTCATACTACCCTCTTTAAAGGGCAATAGGGGAAGTTCTGTGTCAGACTCTTTGTTTCTGGTGCCTTCCGGGTAAATCCATACGGAAATGCCATTCTTGACTTGTTCGATGCCGTTTAAAATGGTTTTCAATCCTTCCTTGATGTTCTCTCTATCTAAGAACAAACAGTGGAGGTTTTTCATCCATGCGGAAACAATGGGAACTTTTTTCATTTCTTTTTTGGCGACAAAACCGCATAGATCCTTCACCAGCGTGTATGCTACAATAATGTCAAAGAAACCACGATGATTGCCAACAAATAGTACAGCGTGATCAGTGGGAATATGTTCCTCTCCGATGACATTGACATGTACACCGGAGAAAAACAAAGCACCTTTGAAAAAAATTTGGGCAATGGCCAGTGACAGGCTGTTTTTCTTCTCCATATCAAAGTGTCCAACAATCCATACAAACAAGTAGGCAAATAAAGAAAAAATCAGATAAATCACTGCATAAAGCAGTGTAAAAATCAGGCGAATCATGGTGTGATAACCTCCAAAGTTTTGGTTGCATTGCGTTCTTTTTCTGCCAGCATTTCTGCCCTGATTCGTTCGTTCAAACAAAGGTTTTCCTCTGGAATTCTGCCATACATGGAAGACAGAGAGCGCAGGTGTTTGGCAAGTCCGGGATTCATA
>ONWL01000216.1 GCA_900321525.1 uncultured Eubacteriales bacterium | reverse complement strand
TATGATTATGTGGTAGATGCCATCGATACGGTCACTGGCAAGATCGAACTGGTGATGAATGCCCAGGCTGCCGATACCCCAATCATCAGTTCTATGGGTGCAGGCAATAAGCTCGACCCCACTGCATTTGAAGTAACGGATATTTATAAAACTTCTGTATGTCCTCTGGCAAGGGTCATGCGAAGAGAATTGAAAAACCGTGGAGTAAAAAAGCTGAAAGTGGTCTATTCCAAAGAAAAGCCCATGACCCCTGTAGAAACTCAGGAAAACAGTTGCAGCACCCACTGTATCTGTCCTCCAGAAGCCGCCCGCACCTGTACCGTCAGACGCCAGATTCCCGGCAGCGTGGCTTTTGTGCCCTCTGTAGTGGGACTGATTATCGCAGGGGAGATCATCAAAGATCTGACAGACATCCAGAACAAGTAAATTGTGGTTTACACTTTTATGTATGATATGCCTGATAGAACGGTTTTGGAACACCCTATCACACGAAAAAACGACCATCAGGCTCCAATATCTGATGGTCGTAAAAATAATATTTTAATCCCTTTTGCACAATGTGATTTCATCACGCTGTTGGCAGTTCTGCAATCACTTCCACCTCACAAAGTACATTCTTTGGCAAAGTCTTCACTGCCACACAACTTCTTGCCGGCTTGCCGGTGAAGTAAGTGCCATAAACTCCATTGAACGCTGCAAAGTCTGCCATATCTGCCAGAAAGCAGGTGGTCTTCACTGCATCTGTGTAATCACATCCTGCTGCCTGTAACACTTCGCCCAGATTTTTCATAACCTGTTCAGCCTGAGCCTCGATGGTCGTTCCCACAATCTCTCCCGTAGCCGGATCAATGGGAATCTGACCGGAAGTCAATACCAGATTTCCCACCACCATTGCCTGTGAATAGGGTCCGATGGCAGCCGGTGCCTTTTCTGTATTCACCACTTTACTCATACACGACTCCTTTCTAAGATACATCCTAATAGACACACCCTAACAGGTCATTGTCTGTATCCAATTATGACAAATCCCCGGTATTGTAATGTTTCTTCACCTTTAGGCGTTCCATAGAGCGTGCCAAATTGGCTTTGGATACATTGTATTCCCAGATGCTCTGCTGCTGGCGCAGCTGCTCCTCTGCACGTTCTTTGGCTGCAATGGCACGCTGTTCATCAATTTCTTCCGGCGTCTCCAAGGTATCTACGATCATGGTCACACGATTGTTAAAAATCTGCACCTGACCGATGCCGGTAACTGCGGTGATCCATTCCCCATCCGGTTTCTGGATCTGCACTTCTCCTTCTGTCACTGCCAGCACTGCCTTTTCATGATGGGCCAGAATACCCATCAGACCGTCCAGTGTAGGAACGATCAGTTGGGCACACTGGTCATGATAAAAGGTACGCCCTATGGTAATGATTCTTAAAAAAAATAAATTGGTCTCGCTCATACGCCACCTCTTTCTGAAAGCAGCCCTTAAGCCATCTGTTTTGCCTTTTCAATGACATCATCAATGGTTCCCACATTGAAGAATGCCTGCTCCGGATACTCATCCATCTCACCGTTGATAATCGCCTTAAATCCACGAATGGTCTCGGCAAGGGGCACATACTTTCCCGGTACACCAGTAAAGTTCTCTGCCACGTGGAACGGCTGGGATAAGAACTTCTGAATCTTACGGGCACGGAATACCGTTACCTTATCTTCTTCAGACAATTCCTCCATACCCAGAATGGCAATGATATCCTGCAATTCTCTGTACTTCTGCAATACCTGCTGTACTGCACGTGCAGTCTCATAATGTTCTTCCCCCACTACATCCACTTCCAGAATACGGGAGGTGGATTCCAGAGGATCCACTGCCGGATAAATACCCTGCTCTACGATCTTACGGGACAACACGGTAGTGGCATCCAAATGGGCAAATGTAGTAGCCGGTGCCGGGTCTGTCAAGTCATCCGCCGGTACATACACTGCCTGTACGGATGTGATGGAACCATTCTTGGTAGAAGCAATTCGCTCCTGCAATTCACCAAGTTCAGTTGCCAGTGTGGGCTGGTATCCTACTGCGGACGGCATACGGCCAAGCAATGCAGAAACCTCAGAACCTGCCTGCACGAAACGGAAGATGTTGTCAATGAACAACAGCACATCCTGATGATCTACATCACGGAAATACTCTGCCATAGTCAGTCCAGTTTCTGCCACACGCATACGGGCTCCCGGCGGCTCATTCATCTGTCCAAATACCAATGCGGTTTTCTCCAAAACCCCGGACTCTCTCATCTCAGTCCACAGGTCATTTCCCTCTCTGGAACGCTCTCCTACACCGGTGAAAATGGAATATCCACCATGCTCGGTTGCCACGTTTCGAATCAGTTCCTGAATCAATACGGTCTTTCCTACACCAGCACCGCCGAACAGACCAATCTTACCACCCTTTGCATAGGGGGCAAGCAGGTCAATGACCTTGATACCGGTTTCGAGAATCTCTACTGCCGGATTCTGCTGTTCAAAAGTCGGCGGTGTTCTATGGATTTCCCACTTTTCTACTTCTTCCTGTGTCTTAATCTTTTCTCCATCATCGATGGTATCTCCTGTTACGTTAAAAAGACGGCCCAGTGTCGGTGTTCCCACCGGCACTTTGATACCGCCACCCGGCGCAGTGACTTCCATATCACGGCACAGACCTTCACTGGAGGACAGCATGATACAACGAACTACATTCAGTCCTACATGCTGTGCCACTTCCATGACACAGGTCTTGCCGTCATTGACCACTTCAAGGGCATCTTTGATAAAAGGAAGATTACCGTCTGCAAATTCTACGTCTACAACAGGTCCTAAAACCTGTATAATTTTTCCTTTATTCATTCCTTCTCCATTCCTGCGCTCCATTCACGCATTAGGGAACGGAAGCAGTATGCTACCATTCCCTCTCGCTACTGACACTCCTCACAATCCTATGCCTTCACAACTAACGGCTTTTTTTCTTCTGCGCCTTGGCACCGCTGGAAACCTCTGTAATTTCCTGGGTGATGGCACCCTGACGCACACGATTGTACTGAATGGACAGCTCACGAATCATATCTGTGGCACTGTCTGTAGCAGACTCCATTGCCATCATACGTGCATTTTGCTCGCTGGCATATGCTTCTACCAAAGCGCCGTACATCAGACCAGTCACATAGTTTGGCACCAGATTTTCCAGCACCGCATCGGCACTTGGCAAATATTCAATGTCCTCCGGCACCTCTACGGTAGAGTCCAGATGATACTCCTTTTTCTTCAATGGCAGAAGCTGATAAGACTCTGCTTCACTTTCCATGGAGT
>ONWL01000254.1 GCA_900321525.1 uncultured Eubacteriales bacterium | reverse complement strand
CTATGGTGGATGCGCAGAACCGGCATCCCATCCGACATCATGCCTGGGACGACACACATACCGAATTGCCATGCTGGTACTTCATCCATACACTTTCAATAATATTGCCATCCGGCAGAGCAAATAAATACTTTCTGGTACCGTCTATTTTAGAAATCTGCACTTCCACCTGCCTGAGCACTGTCAAGACACATTCTGCTTCCAGTTTCTCCCTGAGAGATTTTGACAAATTATGCATCTGTGCAAATTCTGTCACACCTTTTATATGCATCCACTCATAGAGCTGTTTTGCCCGATAGGCAGGTTCTTCATGAGACTGCATCCAAGCCTGGACTTCCTCCAGCCGAAGAGATTTGATATCCGTCTTCTCCATCGTTTTGTTCTCCTCATTCATCTGACTTTCCTCACTCCGTCTGTCGTGTGAACTTTGACAGGAAAAATCCTGCCATTCCATCTCTCCCCGGCAGCAGCTGTACATAGCCCTCCGGTGTCACAGCCACGGAAGGCACCCCTTTTGTATCCTGTAAGGAAACCCGGTCAAAAGGCAGTTGACTTGCAATAAAATCCGCATTATCCTCATTCTCCTGCCGATTGATGGTGCAGGTGCTGTAAATCAGAATACCGCCTGGTTTCACATACTGCCAGATCACCGATAACATCTGCCGCTGCAATACGGCAAGTTCGGTACACTTCTCCAAAGATGCTTTGTATTTGATATCCGGTTTGCCTCCTATGATGCCAAGTCCTGAACAGGGCAAATCTGCAATGACAATGTCTGCCATACCGATCCAATCCTCCCGCAGTTCCAGTGCATCCTGCACCTGTACTTCCATGTTGGTAAAACCGCATCGCATACAGTTTTCTTCGATCAGAGCAGTCTTCTCAAAGCTGATGTCACAGCTGTAGACCTTTCCCTGCCCTGCCAGCCGGTCTGCCAGATCCATACTCTTGCCTCCCGGCGCTGCACACACGTCCAGACAAATCATCTCTCCCTCCGGCGCTGCGGCTTCTCCTACCAGCATCGAACTGATATCCTGTACCTGTATCCAGCCTTTCTGAAATGCCTCCAGATGCTCTAGCCGGTCATACTGCCGCAAATATAATGCCTGTGGCACATTGGCATCCTGCTGTACCTTTACGCCTTGTTTTTGTAATGAAACACAAATATCTTCTATCTTTGCCAGGCTCTGATTACACCGCACCGTGGTGGCACCATCTGTTTCCTGTGCCCAGAAGCCATCCCCTGACTGCCTGACCATCTCTTCCCCATACATGTCACACCACATCTCTACCAGCCACTCCGGCAGAGCATATCGAACCGAAAGAGCGTCCGACTCCGGCAGTTCCGGTATGCCCCTTGCCATACTGCGGCTTACCCCATTGATAAAGCCCTTTAGATTGTGAAACCCTTTTCTCTGCCCCAATTTCACTGCTTCATTACAGGCTGCGCTGTCCGGCACACTGTCCATATATTTGAGCTGATACGCAGTCAGACGGAGAATATTGCGCACCACCGGTTTCATCTTCTCTGTTCTGACTTTTGAAAAATGGTTGATCAGATCATCCAATTCGATGACTCTGGAAATGGTCCCATTGCTCAGTCTGGTGAGAAAGCTGCGTTCCTGCTTTTCCAGATAGCCATACTTTTCCAGTGCCTGCCGCATAATCAAATGTCCCATTTCTCCCTTTTCCAGCACTGCCATCACAATTTCCAGTGCAATCTCTCTGACACGCACCTCAGCCATAGTTTCCCTCCATCCTCTGTATTTCACTCTCAATGCATCTGTGATCATCCAATTCATTCACAAGCACACACCCCTGTGTCCTTACACTTCTCTTATTTTAACAGATTCTTCCTGAATTGTCTAATATACGCTTTCTCCCCACTTTTATAACATGTAAAACCCCTTCTGTCAAACCAATTCATAAGAACTGACTTTGACCAGAAGGGGTTTTTTATTTCCTCGCAGTCGCTGTAACGCTACAAAGCTGCTTTTATTTTATGTTTCTATATTTTAGATATGTAAGTCCTGTTGGATCCATTAATTTTCTGCCCGCAACGCCACTTCCCGTTCCTGAATATCAGATGGTGCCTGTTCATACCGTGCAAACTCATAGGAGAATACACCGGCTCCCCCTGTCATAGAACGAAGGTCAGTGGAATATCCATACAACTCTGAACTTGGTACATCCGCAGTGATGGTCTGCTTGCCATTGGACAGATGATCCATGCCCAGCACACGGCCACGGCGACGATTTAAATCACCCATAATGTCACCGGCATACTGATTTGGCACGGTGACAGACAAGGTAAAAATGGGCTCTAGCAGCACCGGCGCACACTCCATAAATCCTTTCTTAAATGCCAGAATAGCGGCCATCTTAAATGCCATTTCCGAAGAATCCACCGGATGATAAGAACCGTCTACCAGCGTCGCCTTCACACCTACCACCGGATAACCAGCCAATGGTCCCTTTGCCACAGATTCCTGAATGCCCTTTTCCACTGCCGGAAAGTAATTCTTGGGCACTGCACCACCTACGATCCGTTCTTCAAACACGTATGGTTGTTCCAAGTTACCAGATGGCTCAAATTCCATAATGACATCACCAAACTGTCCATGCCCGCCGGACTGTTTCTTATGACGTCCCTGTACGGAAGTCTTTTTCCGGATGGTCTCTCGAAAAGCAAACTTCGGTTTTTCCAGTTCCACCTCTACTTTATAACGGGTTTCCAGCTTGCTGACCGTAATATCCAACTGCTGTTCGCCAATGCCGTACAACAGTGTCTGGC
>ONWL01000025.1:11473-12975 GCA_900321525.1 uncultured Eubacteriales bacterium | reverse complement strand
CGGCACCAGACAATCCATGGCAGCTACCGTATTTCCATCCGGATTCAGCTTCATATAAAATGCCTTGATTTCCTTTGGATAATCGGTGACAAACACCGGTCTCTTGAAAATCTGCTCGGTCAGATACCGCTCATGTTCGGTCTGTAAATCACATCCCCAGTATACTTTATAGTCAAACTGGTCATTGTGCTGCTGTAACAGTTCTACGGCCTCCGTATAGGTCACATGACCAAACTCAGAGTGTAACACACCTTCCAGTCTTTCTAACAATCCTTTGTCTACAAATTGATTCAGGAACGCCATCTCTTCCGGTGCCTGCTCCAACACATAAGAGATGATGTATTTCAACATCTTCTCTGCCACTTCCATGTCATCCTTCAGATCAGCAAATGCCATCTCCGGCTCGATCATCCAAAACTCTGCCGCATGTCTGGTGGTATTGGAATTTTCCGCACGGAAAGTAGGACCAAATGTATAAATGTTCTGGAATGCCATGGCAAAGGTCTCCCCATTCAACTGTCCGCTGACCGTCAGGTTGGTAGGTTTGCCAAAGAAATCCTGACTGAAATCCACACTGCCATCTGCCGTCTTTGGAATGTCATTCAAGTTCATGGTGGTCACCTGGAACATCTCTCCAGCCCCTTCACAGTCACTTCCGGTGATCAATGGTGTATGCACATAGACAAATCCCTGCTCCTGGAAGAAACGGTGAATGGCATATGCAGTCAACGAGCGAATACGAAACACTGCCTGGAATGTATTGGTACGGGGTCTTAAATGACTGATGGTACGCAGATACTCAAAGCTGTGACGCTTTTTCTGCAGCGGATAATCCGATGCGGAAGGGCCCTCGATTGCTACCGTATCTGCCTGAATCTCAAAGGGTTGCTTTGCTTCTGGTGTCAAAACCAGTGTACCGGTCACAATCAGTGCCGCACCTACGTTACACTTGCTAATCTCTGCAAAGTTGTCCATCGTATCGTGATATACCACTTGCAGCGACTGGAAAAAAGATCCATCATTCAATACAATAAATCCAAATGTTTTGGAATCCCGAATGTTGCGAATCCAACCGCCTACCGTCACCTTCTGACCTGCGTAGCGCTGTGTATCCCGAAATAACTCTTTGATATTTGTCAGTTCCATAATTCCTCCTAGAATTTCCATTTTTACAAAGCTCCTCTCGCAATGGAAATAACGCAGGTGCCTTTCACCTGCGCTATTTGATTGCTTTTATATGCCTTCTTTTTCTAGTATGCGCTTTTGTTAAATTCAGTATAACTTTTTTTCCATAGTCTGACAACCGTTTTTCCCACTTTTCTCCGTCTTTCTTTTGAAATCCTCTCCGTTTTTACAAAAATTCTGTTCTATTTTGCTATTTGGAATATTTGTCTGAAACAATTTTCTTTTTCTTTAAAAACTCCAATATAGTTTTTATCACATAGTCTGCCTCTTCTTTCGTATTCTCACTGCCTAAAGTAATTCGCAATGTTCCATTTTGA
>ONWL01000025.1:0-11457 GCA_900321525.1 uncultured Eubacteriales bacterium | reverse complement strand
TCCATTTTGATATTCTTCCGGCACCAGAAGAGCTGTCAACACATGAGAACCGGGCAGTTTGCCACTGCTGCACGCGGAACGGGCAGACACACAAATACCTGCTTTGTCCATTGCCCCGATCATTTCTCTGCTATCTGCCCCTTTGATGCTGATATTCAGATTACAGGGCAGTCTTCTGCGCCTGCTGCCATTTAACTGCAATCCGGGAATTTCCCGTTCCAGCCGATGCAGCATATAATTGCGCAGCATCTGTACATTGCGCATCCGATATGGCAGTGTACCAGCCGCTTGCCTGGCCGCTTCCCCCAACCCTACAATGCCTGCTACATTTTCTGTACCGGAACGTCCCCCTCTTTCCTGTCCACCCCCAAAAATCAAAGGCTCTATGGACAGTTCTTTTCGCACATAAAGAAAACCTGTCCCTTTCGGGCCTCCAAATTTATGCCCGCTGGCAGACAGCAAATCCACCATCAAATCATTTACATCCACTGGAATCTGTCCGCAGGCTTGTACCGCATCTGTATGAAACAGAATGTTTTTGTTGCGGAGATACCGGCCGATTTCCCGTATGGGTTCAATAGTTCCCACTTCATTATTTGCCATCATAATGGATACCAATACGGTATCCCCTCTGACTGCCTGCCGTACCTGCTCCAGATGAATCACTCCATCCGTATCCGGTTGTAACCAGGTGACTTCATATCCCATTTGTTCCAGATACCGGCAAGTATTTCCCACTGCCGGATGCTCAATGCTGCTGGTAATCAAATGTCTTCCTTTTGGGGCAGTCTGCCACAACATGCCACGTAATGCCCAGTTATCTGCCTCTGTTCCACCGGAGGTAAAATAAATTTCCTCTGCTCTGGCTCCAATCAACCTGGCAGCCTGCACCCTTGCCCATTCTATAGCTTCTTTTGCCTGTGCTGACAGGGTATACGACCCTGACGGATTGCCATACTGCTCCTGCAGATACGGTTCCATGGCCTTGTATGCCGATGGATGCAGTGCAGTAGTGGCAGCATGATCCATATATATCATGCCATTCACACTCCTTTTTCTGCATTGTTGTCCTACTTTAGCCTATGGTGTTTTTTTAAAAATGTGCCAGCATAGAATATTTGTAATATAACTATCACAGCATAGAATATCCATACCTTTTTTTCGATAATTTTCAAGATTTTTTATAAATCCATATTGTTTTTTCATTTAATTTGTTGTATAATAGGCAGAGATGAGAAAAGAAATCGTTTGAACTATGGATTATACCGACCCCCTGATGCAAATATTTGTCCCCCCTCCCCTTTTGCATCAGTTCTTATATTTGTGCAACAAAGCCACCCAGCAAAGAACTTTCTGTTTTGCTGAGTGGCTTTGTTTGTGCTTTATAATTATAATAAGAAATTTCTATTGCAGAATGTTTTTCTTACTTTAACTATGTTCTGATACAGGAACCGCTTCCATCGGTTCAAAATGCCGTTCATCAATGGGAGATTTCACATTCTTTTTTCCTTTTGCCTTTGCCTCTTTACAGAACTGGTTCTGGCTCATCACAGGCTCTGCCTCTCCTCTGTCCGGTTTCGTATAAGTACCATCTGCCTGCAATTGGTGCGCCTTTACGTTATCTGCCAATTGTACTTCCAGGATATGCATCACCTCTTCTTTTAACTGTGGATTTTCCACCGGGAACAATATTTCCACACGACGATCCAGATTTCGAGGCATCCAGTCTGCGCTGCCCATATAGATTTCGCTGTCTCCATCATTATAGAAGTAGAAAATCCGGCTATGCTCTAAGAAATTACCCACAATAGAACGAACCGAAATATTTTCACTGACACCTGGAATCCCCACTTTCAGACAGCAGATTCCACGAACAATCAACTCAATCTTCACACCAGCAGCAGATGCCGCATACAAAGCCGCAATGATGCCTCTATCGCAAAGGGAATTCATTTTCGCAATGATATGAGCACTGCGCCCTTCCTTTGCATGTCGTGTCTCCCGTTCAATCAAACTTAAAAACCGCTTCCGCAACCACAACGGTGCCACAGACAATT
Organism: uncultured Eubacteriales bacterium; assembly: GCA_900321525.1. Classification (GTDB taxonomy): domain Bacteria; phylum Bacillota; class Clostridia; order Lachnospirales; family Lachnospiraceae; genus UBA2942. The sequence goes on along the minus strand of ONWL01000025.1, from coordinate 9,400 downwards.
TATTCCAGCCAAGAGGTTCCGAATAACCAGACAGCATGTTAAATACCGCAGTTGCATCCTCCCCAATGGCATTGCTGCAAGTCAGAAGTCCCATATCTGTATACAGCTTTGCTGTGGAATCATTGTAATTTCCGGTTCCCAGATGCACATATCTGCGAATGCCGTCTTCTTCATTTCTGACCACCAGCGTAATCTTGCTATGAGTCTTCAACCCCTTCAGGCCATAAATCACATGACAGCCTGCTTTTTCCAGTTTCAACGCCCATCCAATGTTATTTTCCTCATCAAAACGGGCTTTTAACTCCACCAGTACAGTGACCTGTTTGCCATTATCTGCCGCTTTGATCAATGCCGCAATAATAGGGGAATTGCCACTGACACGATACAGTGTCTGCTTAATGGCAAGCACCTTGGGATCGATAGATGCCTGACGTACAAAATCCACCACCGGATCAAAGGTCTGGTATGGATGGTGAAGGAGAATGTCACCTTTGCGGATGTTTTCAAATAAACTCAACTCTGGATCAATTTCCGGCACTGGCTGGGGGATATACTTTTCCACACGCAGCTCTTCAAATCCATCCACTCCATACACCTTCATCAGGAAAGTCAGATCCAGAGGACCATTGATCAGATATACATCCTCATCTTTAATCTCCAATTCCTTCTTCAGAACACATAACAGTTTTTTGTCCACACCTGCGTCAATTTCCAGCTTGATGGCTTCGCCCCACTGCCTGCGCTTCAAAGAACGCTGGATTTCCTTTAGCAAATCCTCTGCATCCTCTTCGTCAATCCCCAAATCGGAATTGCGCTCAATCCGGTATGGATGGGCGCAAACCACATCATAATTCAAAAACAGTTTTTGAATGTTTCGCTCAATGATTTCCTCCAATAAAATCAATCGGGTGCTGCCATCTGTGGTAGGAATCTGTACCAGGCGAGGCAGTACAGAAGGAACCTGCACGGTAGCAAACTCTGGCTCTGCTTTCTTTTCTTTCTTGGATAAGATCAGCGCCGCAATGTTCAAACTCTTATTGCGAATCAACGGAAATGGTCTGGAAGAATCCACTGCCATCGGTGTCAATACCGGATACACCGTATCCATAAAATACTGGTCTACATAAACACTGTCAGCTGTACTCAGTGACTCATGACTGGGAACCAGATACAGCCCTTCCGCCTCTAACAAGGGCAGTAAATCCTGATAGGTCTGATATTGGTCTGCCACAAAGCGGTGCAGTTCCATTCCAATCTGCTCTAGCTGCTCTGCCGGACGCATCCCGGCAATGTCCTCTTTTTTATAGTTTGCATGGACCTGGTCTTTTAAAGATGCCACACGCACCATAAAAAACTCATCCAGATTGGAGGCGGTGATGCTCAAAAACTTGATCCGTTCCAATAACGGCAATGTGGTATCTTTGGCCTCACTTAAAATACGATCATCAAATTGAATCCAGCTTAGTTCCCGATTCCGAAAATATTCATTTTTGGTAAACTCTTCTGCCATTTAATTCCCTCCTTTTTTCTGACGAATCACCGGCCGTATGCCGAAAATCTGTTCAAAATAATCTGCCTGACTCTGGAACAATACCCGTTCCAATGTCATCTTTCCGCTTGCCTCTCCGGTAATCAGCATCTGATTCCTCTTCACTTCTATCTTCACATTTTTCATTCTGCGTCTCACCACTGGCAGCACTGCCGTACTCAGACGTAAAATGGCAGTCAGCTTGGTCAGAATCAAATACTGGATTTCACTCAATGTACCTGCCAGTTCCTCATATGCCAGTATGGGATCGGTATTGAACTTCACAATATACGCCAGCATCCTCTGTTCGGTGGGGGACAATCCAATCAACTCTGTGGAGCAGATAATATTGTAGGAGCATGCCCCTGGGGCACTGATACTGACAAATCTTCCACAGTCCTGTAAGATCGCTGCCAACTGTAACAACAGTCGTTCCCGTTTTCCCAAACCATGAATGGCTGATGATGCATCAAACACACTGCCTGCAATCTGCTCTAGCAACGCTGCGTCTGTTTTGTTTCCTTTATACCGCTTGCTCAAATACCGCGCGGAGGAAAGAATATCCTCTTCGAAATTATGTTTCAAACGAACAATACCATTTTTGTCTGCATAATCTGCCGCCACGCCATCACATAAATTGACTTTTGGCAGCCACATAGACTTTGCCCCAAAACAGTCCATCATCTTCTTATATACCAGCAAATTGGTCATAATCGTAGTGGCTTCTGTCTTGGACTGTTCCAATTCATCTGCCAGCTGGCTGATGCTCATGCGGCTTAACTTCTGGTAAATTGCCTCAAATTCCTCTTTGCTCAACGCATTTTGTTCCTGCTTACAATACTTCCATGCCACCCGGTTCATGGCAGTGCTGACCACAATCAGATTTTGAATTTCCCGGTCCTTTAACAACATCCGCTCATAATCCTGTAAATCATGGTCGATCAGTTCCGCAATGATATTCTTCAGTTCACTTTCCTCTGTCACTGCCCCGATCAGTTCCTGAATCCGCATAGGACCAATTTTCATATTCTGTGTGGAAATCATCTTCTTGTCAAACAGTGAAATCTGCACACTGCCTGCACTTACATCCACGATCGCCGCACCGTTTTCAATCAGTCGATTGAATACATTTTCCTCTGCAGCCAATGCCTTGTAGCACATGTATCGTTGTTCTAAGTTGCTGAAAATCCGTACCTGAAATCCTGTATGCAGGCGAATCTGATCCAACACCAATGTTCGGTTGCCAGCTTCCCGCAACGCACTGGTTCCTACTACAATCATATCTTCCACTGTATAAGTATCGGCAATCTTGCGATATTCCAGCAATATCTTACAAATTTCATCGATTCTCTCATAACGCACTGTTCTGTCTACATATGTATCCTTACCCAGAATAATATTCTGGTGTACCCGATCCACAACCTGTATGATCCCTTTTGGAGAAATCTCATAAATCTGCATGAGAATTCCCGCTGAACCAATGTCTACAACTGCAATTCTTTTCATCGGCATGCATCTTCCCCCTTACTTTTTATTGATATCTATTCCCTGGTGGAATAATTTCCCAAAATTTTCAGCCGACTGGCTTCTTTTTCCAATCCAAACAACGCATTTTCCACCTCTGGCCTGCTCAAATTTCCTTCAAAATCTATGTAAAACCGATATTCCCACGCCCGATCCGGAATGGGCCTGGACTCAATCTTGGTCATATTCAATCCGTTGAAGATAAAATGAGACAGCTGGTTATACAACGCACCACTGACATGCTCTGTTTCAATACAAATGCTGATTTTCTGTGCATCCGCCAGATATTCTTTCTTTTTCTGTACAATAATAAAACGGGTGGTATTGTTTTTGTCATCGCTGATGCCACGTTCCAACACTTCCAAGCCGTACAAACTACCTGCCAGTTCACTTGCAATGGCACCACAGGAAGCATCTCCGTCTTCCACTACTTTTCTGGCACTGACTGCTGTATTGCTCTGGCTGACCTGCTGTATCTCCCTGTGCTTCTCCATGAATCCGGCACACTGCATCAATCCTTGTGGATGAGAGTATACGGTGCGAATGTTTGAAAAAGATGTACCTGGCAATGCCAACAGGCAATGTTCCACTCGTAAATAAGTTTCTGCTACAATGGTATTGTCATATTTCATCAACAAATCATACACATCTCCCACTGCACCTGCTCTGGAATTTTCAATGGGCAACACTGCATAATCGGCTCGCCCTTCTGCTACTTCCTCCATCGCTGCTTCAAAGGTTGCCACAGAGCGAACCTGTGCCTCCTGTCCAAACACTTGCAGGGATGCGGCATGGCTATACGCCCCTTCCACTCCCTGATAGACAATCTGGACACCATCGGTCTGTAATTTTGTAATGGATGTAAAAGAATATTCTGCTGCCTTTCCCCTTTCACACAAAATCTGATATTGAAGTTTTCTTCCAATTGCCATCATCTGGCAAAACAGTTCTGTCAATGCCTGCTTTGTAAATGCTCCTTCCACATCTTCTGTCACAGAAGAAAGTTTCTGCCGCTCTCTTTCTCCGTCAAAAATAGGTTTTCCTACTTCCATTTTATATTCCACTACATCTTCCATCAGTTTCAGACGTTTTTGAAACAGTTCTTTCATCTGATTGTCGATTACATCCAGTTCTTTTCTTGTCACACTCAAGTCTTTCATGTTTGATTCTATTCCTTTTTCTTGTATTGAAGTTAGACAATTGCCTGTTATTATATTGAAATTTTATTCCTACGAGCAATGGGTCCAATCCCCGCCCTTAGAGCACATCAAGATAAATGGCCGGTTTGCAGCTTCTGAAGCATCTCCTGTACTGTCAGACCAGTCTGAGGATGCCTCAACCACGGTGCCAGCTCTGCCAATGGCTCTAGCACAAATGTGCGCTTTGGAATCTCTGGATGAGGCACCACAAGGGTGGGACTGGAAATGATTTCCTGATCATAAAACAACAAATCCAAATCCAATGTACGAGGTCCCCAGTGTATCAGCCGTTCTCTGCCGGACGCATATTCTGCTTCCTGCATCTTTTCCAACAATTCAAATGGGGACAACAGTGTTCTCACTTTTATACACCCATTTAAAAAATCATCCTGCTCCACTCCTCCATATGGTTCTGTCACAAAAAAGGAGGAGACTTGCTCTACCATAATTTGTGAACACTGTTTCAAGTGATGGATGCCTGCCTGCAAATACCCTTCTTTGTCTCCTAAATTAGAACCCAAAGCAATATATGCAGTATGCCAGCCTCTTGTGATTTCCACTGACACATAATCCAAGGGCAATCCCACCGGTGCCCAGGGTTTTCGGATTTCCAGCGTAATGGATTCCAGCATGGGATGTGCCAGAAGCAGCATCTCTGCCAGCTGCTCCGCCACTGTCTCTAACAGCTGACAGGTATGGGACTGCATATAGGCATGGATTTCCCTTGCCATCACTCCATAGCTGACAGAATCCTCCAGTGCATCGCTACACCCTGCCTTTCTGGTATGGCAGCTTGCCTCTACATTGACCAGAAACATCTGCCCCAGCTGATTTTCTGCCTCATACACACCATGATGGGCAAATACTTTCAAATTGTGAATCCGTATTTTATCCATAAATAATCCCTATCCTCAACTCACCTTTCCAATCCCCAAATGTACGACTCACGTATATTTATGCACAATATAAATACTTCGTTTACATGCCTGCCTCTAAAATCTTCTTTGTCATTTTTGCTGCTCTGCTATTCGCTTGGACGTTATGTACCCGGATAATGGAACAGCCCTTTTCCACTCCTAACACAGTAGTGGCAATGGTACCTTCCTCCCGTTCTGTCACCGGCAAATCCAGTGCCAGTCCAATCATGGATTTTCTGGAAGTCCCCAGAAGTACCGGATACCCAAGTTCCGTCACTGTTTCTAAATGCTTCATCAACAATAAATTCTGCTCATAGCTTTTGGCGAATCCAATACCTGGATCTAAGATAATCTGCTCCTTTTTTACCCCTGCTGACAGTGCGATGGACACACTATCTGATAAATCTGCTGCCACCTCTTTCAGATAATCCGTATAAACCGCCTCTGCCCGGTTGTGCATAAGACAAACCGGCAACTGATATTTCACTGCCACCCTTGCCACACCGCTTCCTGTTTCTGGCTGTCCTAATTTTCTCTTTTCATAGGCACAGCCCCATATATCATTGAGCAGGTCTGCACCGGCAACTGCCGCAGCCTCTGCCACTGCCCCTTTATATGTATCAATAGAAACCGGTACATCAAACCGTGCCTTGACCACTTCAATCACTGGCACCACCCGGTCTATTTCTTCTTCATCGGACAACAGAGTATACCCCGGTCTGGTAGATTCTCCCCCAATATCCAGAATATCCATCCCCTGCCTGATCATCTCCTCTACATGATGCAGTGCCGCATCCATTTTGTTCCACTTGCCACCGTCCGAAAAAGAATCCGGTGTCACATTCAAAATTCCCATCATATAAACCTGACGTGCCAAGTCAAAGTCCCTTGTTCCGATGTTCATATTTTTGATCCTTTCACTTATCCCATAGAAATCATGCGGAAAATCTTTTCCTGCATCTGTTCCGTTTCCATACACCCTCTGGATGCATAGGTCACAGTCTTACTTCCCGGCTTTTTCACTCCACGCATGGTCATACACATATGCTCTGCCTCTATGATCACCATAGCGCCAGCCGGTGCCAAATGCTCCATCAATGCATCTGCAATCTGTGCCGTCAGCTGTTCTTGTATCTGAGGTCTGCGGGCATATACTTCTACAGTACGCGCCAGCTTGCTTAAGCCCACCACATGCCCATTTGGCACATAAGCAATATGGGCCTTTCCATAAAATGGAAGTAGGTGATGCTCACACATAGAATAAAATGTAATGTCCTTTTCCAGTACCAGTTCACTTCCCTCTGCTGGAAAAGTCTTAGACAACGGTTCTGCGGCATCCTGCTCCAGCCCACCGTAAATCTCTTCACACATCCGGGCAATCCGGTCTGGTGTACCTGCCAATCCTGCACGTTCCGGGTCTTCCCCAATTCCTTCCAATAGCAGTCTCACTGCTGCTTCCACCTTCTGCTTATCTACCATATGTCTTCCCTTCTATATCTCCTGCGTAATCATTTATCAGGTTCCATCTGTATGCCACCGCTGTTCTATTTCCCCCAAAAAAGAAAGAGAACCGCAAAATACCACTGGCTGACCGGTCTTATGTGCCTGTTTTGCCAGATGTACCCCTTCTGAAATAGAAGCGGTCACTGTGACCGGCTGCTCTGTCAGCAAATGAATGGCTTCTGCCAGCTGCTCTGCCGGCAATGCCCGATTATTTTTCGGTGTCAATGTAATAAATCCGGAGGCATTTCTCACCAGACATCCAATCACACCTGCATAATCTTTATCTGCTAATACTCCCATTATATATAGAAACTTGGTATTTGTAAAATCCTTTTCCAAAGTCTGCACCAGTTTCTCTGCCGCATCCGGATTATGGGCACCGTCAAGCAGTACCACCGGCTGCCGCTCCAGCACTTGCAGCCGACCCTGCCATACCGTTTCTGCCATTCCTTTTCGAACTGCTTCCGAATCAATCTTATGATACCCTGCCGCCTGCAGTTGACTGGCTGCTTCTAACGCCACCAGTGCATTGTCGATTTGGAATACGCCTGGCAGGAAAATGTGAATCTGCCCCCACTTTGGCACAGTAAAAATCTGTTCTTCTATGGTGCTCTCTACCACCGTTACATTGGCACGGCTGGTAACGATCAAGGGACTCCCCTGCTTTTCACAAAATTTCTGTACCGTTTCCTCCACTGCCTTGCTTTGCCCCATAAGCACTGCCGGTCTGCCCGGCTTGATGATGCCTGCTTTGTGGAAAGCAATTTTCTCCAGAGTGTCTCCTAAAAATTTCTGATGATCCAGACTGATGGACGCCAGAAGAGAGCAAACCGTGGTTTCCACCACGTTTGTGGCGTCCATATCTCCCCCCATTCCGGTTTCAATGACTGCAATCTGGCAGCCAGTCCGGGCAAACACCCAAAATGCAAGTGCTGTTTCTAACTCAAACTGAGTAGGCATCGCGCGTTTTTCTTCTGCCATCTGTGTCAGCACCTGCTGCAATGCTTCTACACCTTCTATGTACTGTGCAGAGGAAACCGGCACAAACTGTCCCGCTGCACTGACTTGGATCGTCTCCTCCGGGGTAAATACTGCTGGTGAAGTATATCTGCCTGTACGATACCCTGCCTGTGACAAAATATTGGCTACATATGCGGTGACAGACCCCTTCCCATTGGTTCCTGCCACCTGTACAAACTGCAAATGATTTTGAGGATTTCCCAGTCTGTATAACAATTCCTTCATGGCATCTAGTCCCAGCACAATGCCCTTTCCTGCGATTTCCTCTAAATATCTGCTGGCCTCTTCCCGATTCTGCATGCTTCTCTATCCTTTCCCAAACAACTGTACCTATCTGCACCGCTGTTTATGGCATTTGATCAAAATATTACTACCATTATACGATATCTGTCTGTTAAAATCCATCTGCTTTTATATGGATTCTTTTCGCAGTTTCGTACCTTTACAGTTGCGAAGTCAAAGTAATATCAGGTGTATTTTCACTTATTGACAAAAAATACAAAGCATTTGTTTTAAAAAATCTGCTAAATTTCCTTTTCAGAATGTCCAGAACGTGATATACTGATAAACATAAGAGACAGAACTTTAGACACACTTTGATAGGAGGTATTATGGCAGATTTATCCATTCGTTATTCAGGCATCCTAATGCATCCTACCTGTCTTCCATCTCGTTATGGAATCGGCGATTTTGGATATGATGCATATGATTTCATCAATTTTTTGAAAGCATCCGGTCAGACACTCTGGCAAATCCTGCCACTTGGACCTACTGGATTTGGAGATTCTCCTTATCAGGCATTTTCTGCTTTTGCAGGGCAGCCTCTGCTCATCAGCCCGGATAAGCTACGGGATATGGGACTGCTTCCCCAGGAGGCCATTGATCGCCTTCCCTGGTTCAATGTAGATATGGTAGAGTATGGATTTGTAATTCCCATTAAAAATGACCTGTATAGACAGGCATTTGAGGTATTTGAGTCTTCTGATCGTTGGGATTTAAAAGAGGACTTTGCTCGTTTCATGACAGAAAATGCCGATTGGCTGGATGACTATGCTCTGTTTATGGCAGGCAAAGACTATCATGATGGCAAAAGCTGGCTGGACTGGGACAGTGAACTGAGAGACCCGGATGAGGCAATCAAGGCAAGGTGGAGAGAGAAGCTTTCCTGGTCTGTCCACTATTACAGCTTTTTGCAGTATATTTTCTTCCGTCAATGGAATGATCTGCGAAACTATGCCCATTCCAATGGAATCCAGATTGTAGGAGATATCCCCATTTTCGTATCCTTAGACAGTGCAGATGTGTGGGCAAACCGCAATCTGTTTCAGTTGGATTCCCACGGCTATCCACAGATAGTTGCCGGTGTGCCACCTGATTATTTCTCTGCCACCGGGCAGCTTTGGGGTAACCCATTGTATGACTGGAACCAGCACAAAGCCACTGGATATGACTGGTGGACCAGACGTGTAGCGGCCCAGCTAAAGATGGTGGATTATCTACGCATCGACCATTTCCGGGGTTTTGATTCTTACTATGCCATTCCCCATGGAGATACTACTGCCATCAACGGATACTGGTGTCCGGGTCCGGGACACGATCTATTCCGTACCTTAAAGGCAAATTTAGGAGAAAATCTGCCGATCTGGGCAGAGGATCTGGGGTCCATTACAGATGATGTAGAAGCGCTTCGAGATGGAGAAGGCTTTCCT